>JAYYHP010000209.1:0-4229 GCA_036148335.1 Pseudomonadota bacterium | reverse complement strand
CTCCATTCAGATTGGTGGTGAAGGCACGACCGTGGGTTTCACGGAGTTGGATACTGACGCCATTGCCTTCTTAGGCTTGCAGGACGTCGCCGATTACAGCCAAAGCATCGCTACCGGCACCGATGTGCAGGGCAAGATTAATGGCAAAGAAGCGACCGGTTCTGGTCAGTTTTTGCGTGCCGTCGACGGTAATGTGAAAGCAAGCCCGGGTTTTTACATTGGCAACGAGTCCGTGGGCTTTGATTCGCCAGTCACACTGGATGCCACCAACAGTACCTTCACCATGGCCATTGATGGGGTGGAGGCGGAGGTTTCGTTGGCGTTCCCGGCGACCTATGTCAGTGGCTCGGCTCTGGCCAGTGCACTGGAAACCGCCATTAACAACACTGCCGAGTTTAAAGATGAAGGTAAGTCGGTGAAAGTGGAGTACACCAACGATACCGGCTCATTTGCTTACAACAAGTTCGGTATTATCTCGGCCAGCAGTGGCGCCGATTCTGCGGTTGAAATCAAAGACATCAGCAACGAAGCGGCTAACCTGTTTGGGTTTGTGCGTGGCATTGGTGATGGTGAAAAAGGCAAAGCCGCCAGCGGCAGCATCGATGATGCCTCCGGCCTGCGCTTAAAAGTCACGGGCGGTGACCTCGGCCAGCGCGGCTCAGTCACCTATGTGACGGGCTTTGGCGATCAGCTGAAGGACTTGCTGCTCAGCTTCCTCGATACTTCCGACGGTACGATATCCACCCGCCTGAAGGCGTTGGATGCCGACTTGAGTGATGTCGATGAAGACCGCACCCGCTTGCAGGAGCGTATTGATGCTCAGGAGGCGCGTCTGAAGGCGCAGTTCCTCTACAACGATGCGCTGATCTCAACCCTCAATACGACCCTTGATTACGTGAAACAGCAGTTTGATGCCCTGAACGGCAACAACAAAGACTAAGCGTAACCAAGGCTCGCTATCCTCAATTCCAACGGATGAAACCCCTGGGTCTTTCCTGTAAAATGCCGCGTCATTTTCAAACGTAAGACAACAGGGGCAAGACCTTGGAAATCAATCCGATCGTTGAACAGATTAAAGACCTTCAGGCGCGTACTGACGTGCTTAGGGGGTATCTTTGACTACGCCAACAAAGTTGAGCGTCTCGAAGAAGTAGAACACGAACTGGCACAGGGCGACGTCTGGGATGATCCGGACCGCGCACAAGAGCTGGGACGTGAACGGTCCTCACTCGAGGCCGTGGTGAAAACCATCAATAATCTGGACAGTGGTCTGACCGATGCCCGTGACCTGTTGGACATGGCAGTAGAAGAAGACGACGAAGACTCCGTCGAGGAAGTCAAAAGCGAACTCGACAGCCTGCAAGCTGAACTTGAGGTACTGGAGTTCCGTCGTATGTTCTCGGGTGAAATGGACGAGAACAACTGCTACGTTGAAATTCAGGCCGGTTCTGGCGGCACCGAGGCACAGGATTGGGCCAACATGCTGTTGCGCATGTACCTGCGCTGGATTGAAGCGCACGGTTTTAAAGGCGAGCTGATGGAAGTCTCCGACGGTGAAGTCGCGGGCATCAAAGGCGCGACCATTCACGTTCAGGGTGAATATGCCTATGGCTGGCTGCGTACCGAAACCGGCGTTCATCGCTTAGTGCGTAAGAGCCCATTCGACTCTGGCAATCGTCGTCATACTTCTTTCTCATCGGTGTTTATCTCTCCCGAGGTTGACGACAACATCGAGATCGATATCAACCCAGCCGATCTGCGTATCGACGTTTACCGTGCTTCCGGCGCCGGTGGTCAGCACGTTAACCGGACGGAATCTGCGGTACGTATTACGCACTTGCCGACCAATACCGTGACTCAGTGTCAGAACGACCGTTCGCAGCACAAGAACAAAGACCAGGCCATGAAGCAGATGAAAGCCAAGCTTTATGAGCTGGAGCTGCAAAAGCGCAGTGCCGAGTCTCAGGCACTGGAAGACAGTAAGGCGGACATTGGTTGGGGTAGCCAGATCCGCTCGTACGTACTGGACGATGCGCGGATTAAAGATTTGCGTACCGGCGTTGAGACGCGGAATACGCAGGCCGTACTCGATGGCGATTTGGACCAGTTTATTGAGGCCAGCCTGAAGAAAGGCCTCTGAGGCCGTTTCTGCTCGGCATAGCTGTGTTGGCGGCCGGTTTCGGGATGCTCATGTACTACTTGTACACTCCGCTCCCTCAACCGTCCCCCGCCTTGCTCTGCCTTCGCAGATTTCGCCCTCAGTATGATTAGCTAGTGCTCGCGACGGCTCAGCTGATGTTATTTCAGAGAGCTGCGCTCTCCGCGAACGTACCGCTAACATTGTTCGATACATGTAGAGTACGCATGGCGCACTAGACGACCAAACAGAATTTAATTTTCCCAGACAATAATGGGTGCAGAATGACCGATCAGAATCAAACCGCTCAAGACGAAAATAAACTCATCGCTGAGCGACGCGCTAAACTCGAAAAACTCCGTGAAAATTGCGACGCCAATGGTCATCCGAACGATTTTCGTCGCGAACACCTGGCGGCCGATCTGAAAGCTGAGCACGGCGAAAAATCGAAAGAAACCCTCGCCGAAGAAGGCAACCGCGTTGCCGTTGCGGGTCGTATTATGCGCCGCGGTGGCCCGTTCATTGGTATTCAGGATGCCACTGGCTCGTTGCAGGTATACATGGCCAAGCCGCTGCAAAAAGAAAGCGAAGCCTGGCAGTCACTCGATATCGGTGACATCGTCTGCGCCACCGGTTCACTGCAATTGTCTGGTAAAGGCGAGCTGTACGTCGATGTTGCCGAGCTGTCTGATTTTAAAATTCTGACGAAATCACTGCGCCCATTGCCGGATAAATTCCACGGCCTTGCCGATCAGGAATTAAAGTATCGTCAGCGTTACGTTGATCTCATCATCAACGACGAAACGCGCAAGACGTTCCTGCTGCGCTCAAAAATCATTGAAGGCATTCGCTTCTACCTGTCACAGCGTGGCTTTATGGAAGTGGAAACGCCAATGCTGCAAACCATCCCGGGTGGTGCGACAGCTAAGCCGTTTGAAACTCACCACAACGCGCTGGATATCGATATGTTCCTGCGTATTGCACCAGAGCTGTATCTGAAGCTTTTGGTTGTCGGCGGTTTTGAGCGTGTGTTCGAGATTAACCGTAACTTCCGTAACGAAGGTCTGAGCACACGTCACAATCCAGAATTCACCATGATTGAGTTCTACCAGGCCTACGCCGATTACCGTGACATGATGGACCTGACCGAAGGCATGCTGCGTTTTGTCGCAGAAAACGTGATCGGTACCACCACCATTAAATACGGTGAATCCGAATACGATTTCGCTCAGCCGTTCCAGCGCATGACCATGGTTGAAGCCATTCTGAAGTACAACCCAGACATGGATGCCGCCGTTTTTGCCGATGCAGAAAACAATCTGGATACCCTGAAAGCCTACGCCAAGCAGGTTGGCGTGCCAGAGTCTGCCAAGCAAGCGGCCTGGGGTGCGGGTAAATACATCTGTGAAATCTTTGAAGAAACGGCCGAAGAAAAGCTCGACCAGCCAACCTTCATTACCGAATACCCATGGGAAGTGTCACCGCTGGCGCGCCGTAATGACGCTAACCCATTTGTGACCGACCGCTTCGAATTCTTTGTCGGTGGGCGCGAACTGGCCAACGGCTTCTCCGAGCTGAACGACGCCGAAGATCAGGCGTCACGCTTCCGCAAACAGGTAGAAGAAAACGACGCCGGTGATGATGAAGCCATGCATTACGATGCTGACTACATCCGCGCACTGGAATACGGCATGCCGCCAACGGCCGGTGAGGGGATTGGTATTGATCGTCTGGTGATGTTGTTTACCGACAGTCATACCATCAAGGATGTGATCCTGTTCCCGCACATGAAACCGGAAGTGCAGGCTCAGGACGCTGAATAAGCGCTAAAGCGCTTTTATCGCTTTGTATAATAGGGTATTGATGGGCACATCAATACCCTTTTTCTTTGCCTGTTTAACAATGTAACCGTTAATGCCTTCTATCTCGGTGGTGCGTTTGTAGATCACATCCTGATGCATGCTGGAAAAGTTCTCTGCGGTACGTTCGATCACGTTATATACCAGTGCGGTGATGGTATTTACCTCAAGCTCTATCTTGCACGCTCTGGCAACGGCACATACTTCTTCACAGACGCCGGTGATGGTTGCAG
>JAYYHP010000208.1:0-2234 GCA_036148335.1 Pseudomonadota bacterium | reverse complement strand
GACGAAGATCGCACTATCACGTATCGCGAGTTGCACGAAGAGGTGTCTCGTTTTGGTAATGCGCTGCGCAGTCAAGGCGTTCGCAAAGGCGATGTTGTGTGTATTTATATGCCGATGATCCCGGAAGCGGCGGTGGCTATGCTGGCCTGTGCCCGTATCGGTGCGATTCACTCGGTGGTTTTTGGTGGATTTTCACCAGACGCCCTGGCTGGTCGTATTGAAGACAGTAACGCCAAAATTGTGATTACCGCGGATGAAGGCATTCGCGGTGGTCGCGCCATCGCCTTAAAAGCGAACGTCGACGAAGCCCTGACGCATCCAAGTATTCGATCACTCGAGAAAGTGATTGTTGTTAAGCGTACGGGTGCCGATGTTGCCTGGCATTCCGCCCGGGATGTCTGGTACGAAGATCTGGTAGCTCTGGCCTCGCCACATTGCCCTGTGGAAGAAATGAACGCGGAAGATCCGTTATTTATTCTGTATACCTCAGGCTCAACAGGGAAACCTAAGGGCGTGCTACACACCACCGGCGGCTATATGGTCTGGGCCTCGATTACGCATCAATACGTGTTTGATTATCACGATGGCGATGTGTACTGGTGTACCGCAGACGTAGGCTGGATTACTGGACACACGTATCTGTTATACGGCCCGTTAGCGAATGGCGGCATTACCGTGATGATGGAGAGTGTGCCCAATTACCCTGACAGCCGACGCATGGCACAGATCGTCGATAAGCATCAGGTTAATATTCTCTACACCGCACCGACCGCCATCCGTTCACTGATGGCCGAAGGCTCCAAGCCAGTTGAAGGCACCAGTCGCGCTTCGTTGCGCTTGTTGGGCTCAGTGGGGGAACCCATCAATCCAGAAGCCTGGAGCTGGTACCACAAAACCGTGGGTGATGAACGTTGCCCGATTGTCGATACCTGGTGGCAGACGGAAACTGGCGGCATCATGATTACGCCATTACCGGGGGCGACCGATCTGAAACCCGGCTCGGCGACGCGACCATTTTTCGGCGTACAACCCGCCTTAGTGGATGGTGCCGGTATGATTCTTGAGGGCGCTACCGAGGGGAATCTGGTGATGGTCGATAGCTGGCCGGGTCAGGCACGCTCAGTCTTTGGTGATCACGAGCGTTTTGTGCAGACCTACTTCTCAACCTTCCGCGGCATGTACTTTACCGGTGATGGTGCGCGTCGCGATGAGGACGGCTATTACTGGATTACCGGACGTGTGGACGACGTGCTCAATGTGTCAGGGCATCGCATGGGCACGGCGGAAATCGAAAGCGCCATGGTGGCCCACGAAAAAGTCGCTGAAGCGGCCGTGGTGGGGTATCCCCACGACATTAAAGGCCAGGGGATTTATGTCTATGTCACCTTGAATGCGGGTGAGAGTGCCTCTGACACTCTGGTGAACGAGCTGAGAGCCTGGGTCCGTAGCGAAATCGGCCCGGTCGCAACGCCGGATCTGATACAAATTACCCCAGGACTTCCAAAAACCCGATCCGGTAAGATTATGCGACGCATCTTGAGAAAGATTGCCGCCAATGAGCATGACGCCTTAGGTGATATTTCAACCCTGGCAGATCCGGGCGTTGTCGATACGCTGATCGATGAACGTCTGAATCGATAATCAATATTACCAGTCATGCCGGGGCCTCCCCGGCATTGTCGGTTGTAAGAACGAACAATAACAACAACCGGACGTACTCCGGTGGGAGAGCACATGACACTGGCTCACAAGATTGTCATTGCAGACGATCACCCTTTATTCAGAACCGCCCTACAGCAAGCACTGAAACAACTGGTGCCTCAAGCTGAAATTGTTCAGGCCGAGTCATTACCGCAGTTACAGACTCAAGTAGAAGCACATCAGGATGCGGATCTGATTCTATTAGATCTCAATATGCCGGGGGCACACGGCTTTTCTGGCCTGGTATTTTTGCGTTCGCACTACCCTGAGATCCCCGTGGTGGTGGTGTCCGCCTGCGAAGACCCTGCGATTATGTGCCAGGCCGTGGCGCATGAGGCGGCGGGGTACATTGTTAAGTCTTCGTCTCTGGAGGATATTTCTGGTGCTATTGGTAGCGTGCTGAACGGCGATATCTATTTGCCACCTCAAGCACGACAGCACAGCCACTCGCCAGACCCGGTGTCATTGGATCTGGCGGAGCGCCTGGCCAGCCTGACACCGCAGCAGTTCCGGGTGCTGACCATGATGTCTGA
>JAYYHP010000207.1:0-7801 GCA_036148335.1 Pseudomonadota bacterium | reverse complement strand
ACCGCCGCTGGCCCGATCAGCAAATCACTCAGGCACCTCAATGGTGTTCCGTCGATTTGCGCGATGGCAATCAGGCGCTGATCGACCCGATGACGGTCGAGCAGAAAAAACAGATGTGGGCACTGTTGGTACGTCTGGGATTCAAAGAAATTGAAGTCGGTTTTCCATCGGCGTCACAGCCCGATTTCGATTTTGTTCGCTGGCTGATTGAAGCGCGTCAGATTCCGGACGACGTCACCGTGCAGGCACTGGTACAGGCCCGTGATGAGCTGATTGAACGTACCTACGAAGCCCTTAAGGGCGTGCGTCGTGCGGTGGTGCACGTATACAACTCCACCTCGCCCGTGCAGCGCAACAAGGTTTTTGGTGTCGATAAGGCTGGCATCGTCGATATTGCTCGCAAAGGCGCCGCCAAAGTCATGAGCGAAGCCACCCGCTACCCGGAAACCGAATGGGTATTCCAGTACTCACCTGAGAGCTTCTCCAGCACCGAAGTCGAATTTGCGACGGAAGTGTGTAATGCCGTGATTGATGTCTGGCAGCCAACGCCGGACAACAAAGCCATTATTAACCTGCCTGCCACCGTTGAATCGGCCATGCCGAACATCTTTGCCGATCAGGTGGAGTGGTTCTGTCGCAACGTGAATCGCCGCAACAGCGTGACGGTGAGCATTCATACCCACAACGACCGTGGCTGTGGTGTCGCCGCTGCGGAGCTGGCCATACTCGCTGGCGCTGACCGCATTGAAGGTACACTGCTGGGTAACGGCGAACGGACCGGCAACATGGACATCGTTACCATGGCCATGAACCTCTACAGCCAGGGCATTGACCCCATGCTGGATCTGAGTCAGGCCGATGACATCATTGCCACCGTCGAAGCCTGTACCAATATCAAAACGCACCCGCGTCACCCTTGGGTGGGTGAATTGGTGTACACCGCCTTTTCCGGCAGTCATCAGGATGCCATCCGTAAGTGTCTGGCGGTGCAAAAAGACGACGAGCCGTGGGACGTGGCGTACCTGCCCATTGACCCTCAGGACATTGGCCGCAACTACCAATCGGTCATTCGTGTGAACAGCCAATCCGGCAAAGGTGGCGCCAGCTACATTGTCGAACAGGCGTTAGGCGTAACGCTGCCGCGCTGGATGCAGATCGAGCTGGCGCAACACATTCAGGCCGCGGCAGAACAACAGGCGCGTGAGCTGAGCGGCGATGAAATTGTCGCGATTTTCCGTGAGGCCTTTATGCCGCAGAGCGGTCATTACGAACTGGCCAGCTACCAGACCGAACACGATGCACAGCACCATACCATTCAGGCGGCCCTGCACGATGGTCAGTCGCTGGTACAGATACACGGTCGCGGCACGGGTAGCCTCAGCGCCTTCGGCGATGCCTTACAGAAATCGATCGGGGTGGATGTACAGGTTGTGCAGTTTGAAGAGCAATCACTGGGGGAAGGATCGGACGCCCAAGCCATGGCTTTCGTGCAAATCAGCATGAAAGGACAACGCTTCACCGCGGTGGCACAGGATTCCGATACGCTGGCCGCCAGCCTGCAATCCATCATGCGTGCCGTCAATCTGGCCATGGCCAGTGGCATTGCTGCCGCCTGAGTCTAGTTAGCGCATACTGATAGCGCTTACTGATAGCGCTTGCTAATAGCGTTCATTGGCAGCGTTTGTGACAGTATTCGTGACAGTAGCGGCTACATTCAGTCGCTATCGCGAACCAACAATACCTGAGCGGGCATGCCTGCCCGCGCAAAGGCCTCGAGCCAGACCTTCTGATTTTTTTGCAAGGTATCGCCGGGGCCTTTTACCTCAATCAACTGATAGCCACCCTCTTTCGGAAAACGGATTAAGTCCGGCAAGCCCGCTTTGTGATGGCGTAAATCACGCAGTAAGAATTCAAAACACGCGCGCCAATGCGCCAGCGGCAAACGCTCCAGCGCGGTTATCAGCAGTTCTTCGTTAAGAAATCCCCAATGTACAAACGGGTTCGCTCGGCCGAATTTCTCCTGAAAACGCTCAAGCACCGTGGCTTTCAATCGCGCCAATGACCCTAATGCTGCCCAACCGGCGTCCATGGCGTCTTGCCTGACGTCGGTAAATTCATCTTCGTACAGATCCGCCGGGCGTACCTGAAAGGGGTGAAAGAAGGCCCCGGGCACGGGGGCGAAAATCACCTCCCAAAACACCAGACCAAACACCCCGGGAATCAGTAGGTTTTCGCAATACACCACTTCATCGCCCTCGACCTCTAATTCCAGGGCCATGCGCGCCGCGTGCTCTACTCCGTGTTCAAGTCGCTGCTCGGCTGGCAACAATAATGTGCGCACTTCATGGGCGGGCGCTGGCGTCTCAAGTCGTGCAATCAAGTCGCTATCCTGAGATAACTTTCTTGGTGCGAACGACAGCAGAAACTGACGCTCATCCTCACACCACAGGTCGTCCATCATACTGTGTGCCACGGCCATGGCTTCTTGATCACGACCGGCCGAGACCAATAACCGCACGCGGCGCTCCCGGGCAGGATGACGGTGACTGCGGGCATACACAGCTAAAGCCTCATCGCAGCGCCCTAAGCGCTCCAACTGCCGCGCAATGTCGTTTAAAAAGCGCTGGCTGCGTCTGGCCAACATGGCGTCCGTGGTGAGCGTCTCGTCGCACACGGCGTTGGCCATATCCACCAGCGCATCGTGACTGGCGACTTTCAGGTCGCCGGCCGCCTCTCGCTGATGGTAATACGCGAGATGACGCTCCAGTTGCGGGCGTGTCTGACACCAGCGGTGTGAGTGATCCAGCGGGTAATCTTCGTAGCGATAAATGCCGAGGTCACGTAAGACGAATTCAGTCATGTCCTGAAAGCCATTACCAAAAAATAACAGCCTTAATGTCTCGAGTTCCTGAGCCCCGAACACACAAATCAGGGGGGCCTCGGGTAACTCGGCCAACACACGCTGAGCCTCTTCGGTATGCACGTCAATGCGTTGTTGGTCTTCACCTGAGACGTCGTCAATACACGCCAGCGCCGCCACCAAATCCGCCTTAGCCAATGCAGTAAAGCGGGTTGCCATTTCAGAGCCCTTCTCTGAACCTTTCTCTAAGCCCTTTTCAGTACTCTCTTGTGTGCTTTTTAAGGCACTCTTTACTGCTTTTAGAAGTTCGGCTTTGGTGAATAAGTTCAGCCATTCATGGCGTTGGTTGTAGATCGCGTCGTCCGACGGTAGAGCAACATCCACAAAGCGTTCCTCAACCAAGGTCGCCAGGGCATGATCTAGGTCGGAGATTTCCGGGTATGTGAGTTTGTCACGACGAAACCAGTCACCTTTACGACTGACCAGTCGCACGTACAGGCATTGCGCATCGGCGTCCAACGCCAGAAAGTCATTAACGAAACTGAGTTCCGACTCGCTGAGCAGGTCGTCGTATAGCCCTGAGACTTCCGTCAGTAGCGTAAGAAAATTATCGAGGTAGTACGTTGGGGGTAGATCAGGCGCAACGTCGGTCAAGGGCATCTCCGGTGAGGGCATCACCGGAGCATGATACGCCGCCTGTTCGGCGGTGTGAACGCCGCCGAAGGTCACTTATTTTTTACTGATCTGACCATGACGGTGGTGGCCATGATGATGCACCGGGAACGTACGACCGTACGTGATCATTTCACCCAGAATTAAACCACCAAAGAAACCGGTCATCGCCGCCTCGAAAGACACCCCGACCATGCTGCCAATCACGACACCAAAGCCGGCGCCAATCAGGCCGCCATAAACCATGGATTTTCTGCGGTACTCCGCAATTTTGCCTTTTCTCATTCGCATATCCTCCCACTGAAATCAGCGATGTATCGGGCCATGCTGTTGGGGACATCAGAATTGTTGTCCGCGCATTTATAACGCTATCACAGAAGGCCAAGCGGTCAATCTGACCTGGATCAATCACACAAGTTCCAGCGCTGCTTCAGACCATTTCAGCCAAGATGCGAGGCATTAAATGTCAGTATTCAGTGCAATAAATGCGGTAATTTCTGCTGCCGCACCAGAGATGTGCGGATAGGCGTCAGGAAGGGGTAAATTCAGTGAGAATGACGACAATTGTCATCTATGACAGAGAATTCCGATTAACGGGTTCCGGAAAGAGGGTTTCCGAAATAGGGGCTAGGAAAGAGGGTTTCCGGAAAAGGGGTTAGAAACGAGAGTTCCGGTGAGCAGCTGGCTCACCGGACACTGTGATCAATGCTGGTGACCACCTTCACCGTGCACATGACCGTGTGCAACTTCTTCTTCGCTCGCGTCGCGAATCGTCTCAACTTTTACTGAGAACTGCAGTGATTTGCCCGCCAGTGGGTGGTTGGCATCCACGGTAACTTCAGTTTCGTCAACTTCAGTCACGATCAGATTGATCGGGCCGTGCTCAGTTTGTGCGGTGAACGCCATGCCCGGCTCAACCTGCTCAACACCCTGGAAGGCTTCGTGAGGGACTTTCTGGATACGCTCATCGCTGTACT
Organism: Pseudomonadota bacterium; assembly: GCA_036148335.1. GTDB lineage: Bacteria > Pseudomonadota > Gammaproteobacteria > Pseudomonadales > Oceanobacteraceae > Thalassolituus. The sequence continues at coordinate 3,292 of JAYYHP010000207.1, read as the reverse complement.
CGCCGTAAGCATCGGCAGGTGCCACAGTGACTTCAAACTCGTCACCCACTTGCTTGCCTTCCAGTGCCTGTTCCAGACCTGGAATGATGTTCTGCGCACCGTGCAGGTACGTCATTGGGGCGCCGCCCTCGGATGAATCGATTACTTCGCCGCTGTCCACGTCGGTCACTTTGTAGTGGATGGTTACCACTTTTTGTTGTGTGATGGTCATATCTGATCCTGTTTTTCTGTGCCCGTTGTGGGCCGGGTGATTGCTTACGCAAAGGCGACGTGGGATGGGTGAACCCAGAACAGTGGCCGGTCTCTACGACGGGCGTCAGTATAACAAGGCTAGGCCTCAGTACCAGTCTGGCCCGTTAAACCTGATGTTCGAACAGAACCTGAACAATTTATGCCGGACTTACAGACGACGGATTTTGTCCTTAGCAGTGTCGCGGTCGAGCTTGCGGTTGCGTTGATCCTGATCGAACCGCACCACCAGATAGTGCTCGTCTTCACTCAGCACCGTACCCTGCCCTAAGGTGTCATGCTCAATGCGCGGTGCTTCATCGAATTTGCGTTCAATAATACCGCCGGGAGTCTTGATCGATTTTCCATCGGCTGCACGGTTATTCGTTGACTGAGGTTGCGTCCATTCAATGGTAAGGTCGCTGGCATTCAGGTACGCGAGGTAATCACTCCACCAAGGCGCAAGCCCACCGTCTTTGCCATTCAGAGCCCATGGTGTTTTAGACTCAACGGCAGTTAATAACGCTGCCCCGCGCTCTAACTGCAGCTCGCGCTCAAACACACTGACCCGGTCACGATCGCTCTGGTCTATTAAGGGTTTATCCGACGGCCCGGGGGCCATCAGATGGCACTGTCGCCGAGCTCGGGTCAGGCTGACGTAAACCAGACGACGCTCACTCTCGATGTCCGCTGGTAAGGTAAAATCGCCTTCCGGCACGTAGGGATAAAACTGACGATTAAATCCGGGAATAATCACACTGTGCCATTCACGCCCCTTACTTTTGTGGGCGCTGGTCAGCGTGACTCTGGCCACCTGCGACTTCTGCGCTTTGACCTTTTTCAGCAGTGCCCGCCAATGCGTTAAAAAATCACTGGCCAGCCCCTCGAAGGATTTGGCGTACTGCAAAAACGCCCGCACCGTTTGCAGACGGTCATCAATCTGTTGCGCCGAGAAGGCCGTATCGCGGATGCCCTCTTCGAGATCCGTCAGGTCGACGTAATCCTTAAATAAACGCCAAGCCGTCGGCTGCCGACATTCGGCATCGGACACCAGCTGCGCCCGCACTTCCAGTTGCTGCTTCTGCCACTGGCTCATGTCTTGCGGCAGGGCCGCCATCAATGCTTCACCGTAATCACACTCTTTGTGCGCGAGTGCCCGGGCAATGTCTTCCAGCAACGCACGCTTCACCTTCGGAAACGGCGTTGTCAGCAGGTGCAACCAGGCATCCTGACGCTTGGCAGGACTACGTTGATGAAACACGCCGGCGGCAATTTCCAACAACAACCAGAACACACGTAATTCACGCGCTTCCAGCACCGAGCGACTGTGATCCAGCTGATACGGAATGTCAGTGCGTAATAACGCCAACTCCAGCGCGGCAGACTGAGCCCACAAGCGATGAATCACCGCGACGTCGGCGTCCGCGTCTTCGTCCAGCAGGTTTTGGATCAGCGTCAGAGTCAATGCTGTTTCATTGTTGGCGCGGTGAAGTTTCACCCGGGTATTGCGCACCGAAGCGTGTGATAACCCCGTGACCGCCTCGCGCGTCGGATTGGCATGAATCAGGCTGTTCGCCGCCAGACTGAGCGCATGCCCATAGCGGAACGTGTGAGGCAACTGATAGGTCGCGACCTCGCCGAACGTCTCGGCGAACCCACTGACAATAAATTCAGGGCGCGAACCACGAAATTCGTAAATGGTCTGATCCGGATCACCAATAACGACCACGTGCCCACGGCCACCCCATAAGATGTGCAGCAGCGCTTGCTGGATGTCGTTAATGTCCTGGTATTCGTCGACCAGAATCCACTGCATGTGCCCACCAAAACGGTCGGCCAGCTCTGGATGTGCGCGTAAGCACATGACCGGATCGTAAATCATGTCGGCGTAACTGATGCGGCGGGACTGTCGGCGCCATTCCTCGAATTGGTAAAACACCTCAACGAACAGTTTGCAGGCAGCGGGATAATCCAGCTCCTCGAACACATCGGCGGCGGGTAACCAACCGGCCTTTACCCGATCGATAAACGCCATGGCAGGTTCTACCCATTTGCGGCGCTGTGACAGAATATCCTGCCGGGTGTCGTCGTCAGCCGCTTGCTGCAACAAGCGCCAGACCACGCCCTCGGCCTCCGCATCAGAGAGAATCCGCCCTTCCCAGGCAGGCAATGCACCACAGTCCACCAGCGACTGATAGATTTTCAACCCTAACGAATGAAACGTCCGGACCTGCGGCAGTGCTTGCCCCGGGCACACCGTGCTCGCCAAACCGTCAATACGTTGCTGAAACTCCTGCTGAGCATCTTTGTTGTACATCAACACCAGAATGCGTCGCGCAGAAACGCCTTCTGCAAGCCGCTGACACACAAAGTGCGTCAGGGTGGCCGTTTTACCCGCACCCGCCACCGCAATCACCCGTGCGTGCCCCTGGCGATGAGCGACCACGGCTTGCTGCTCCTGCGTCAGTTGCGCAGTCGCATGGGCGATGGTTTGGACGATGTGCGGAGAATCAGACAAAAGCAGAGTGGCTCAGAATCGGCTAAAACGGCATGGTACGGAGCGCGGCTTTGAGATGCAATTCGGGCAGAAACACTTCCTGAGTTATTGAAACCAGCATGCGTACGGCGCCGGTAAATGATGGGGGCGTTGGCCGTCAGAGCAAAACCGAGCCCCGCTACGGTATCGAGTTTCAATTCCACGTTAATCCGGGGCGATTTGTTTTGCGTGCCATAAGAACCCAGAAATTGAGCGGAAGAAGCCGTATGCGCTGGTTGAGATAATTCAGGCAGTGTTTCATTACTGGCCAGGCACAAAAAAGCCCCGTTTCCGGGGCTTTCGACTTCTTACTTCGGCTACTTGCCTCAGCGAACAACACCTGCTGAGCTTACGCTTGCTGAGTAGTTACCTGGCCATGCTCGATCAGGGCTTTGATGCCGCTGATCCGGTTCGCTTCGGCGGCCAGTACTTTTTCTTCGTCGCTGGCGTATTTCTCATCCCACTCCAGCACTTTAGGTGTCATCAGGTGGTGCCACAGCGGTGGGCACAAGGCAACAACGATGGTGG
>JAYYHP010000206.1:0-5771 GCA_036148335.1 Pseudomonadota bacterium | reverse complement strand
CCTGGCCGCTACACCAACGGCACGTCCAGTGACTCTGGTGAATGGTGCTGTGGTTGATGCATTGATTGAAGCTGGTTCTCTCGATCCGACCATAGAACTGTCACAAGTCTTAAGCGATAGTGAATCTGCTATCGATGGCATCGAAAACGGTACAGCTCCGACGGTGTCATTGGGTGCTTCGCCAGCTAGGTTTGGTACCGGCATGAGTACCACCACCCGTTACTACCAAGGCCAGATTGTTCTGCCTAACTTCCTGACGCCAGTAACGAAAACGTCTGAGTTCACCGAAGCGGGTATTAAAGGTGCCATGGCGGCGGACGCAGCCTGGACGGCGAACACGGCAGTGGGTGCTGTACTGGATGCCGCACTCGGCAATCCTGCGGGTTCCACCCCTCCTCAAGATGACGATGGCACGACGAACGTGACCTATCGTTACCCACTGGCTCAGCCGCTTACCGATGACAACGGCGCCTCTGTGCCTAATGTGGCGCCCATTCTGGTGACAGTGCCGTCTGAAGCGGATTGTGGTGTCGGCGCAGAAGTCCCTGTGGTGATCTATGTCCATGGTATTACCGGCAGCCGTGGTAACGGTGCGGTCTACTCGGCAGCGTTGGCGGGCAGCTGTATCGCCACGGTCGCCATTGACCAGCCATTACATGGTATCGCACCGAAAACCTCCGATTCGAATGGCGAGTCTGTGGATAACCGCTTGCTGCCGTTCCATATGGAAGCAGATAAGGCCGCTGACACAGGTTCACCGTGGGCCGCTGCCATTGGGGTACAGAACGATCCAAACTTTGGCGGTGTGCTGGGTGGCCCTATTGCCGCGAGCGAGCGTCATAATAATGTGTATCAGAACGGCGTTAATGCCCGTCTGGACATTACTTACGGCGAAAATGCGGCCGGTGACTCAGGCTCTGCGTTCATCAACCTGTTCAACTTTGCACGCGGTCGCGACAATCTACGTCAGTCGGTTGCCGATCTCCTCAATCTGAATGCAAGTTTGAGCAGCATTAATGCGGCACTGCAGTCTCAGGAAGACACCGGCACGTTGGTACAGCAGCCTGTAGCCTTTGATCTGAGTCGTGTTTATGTTGCAGGTCACTCTTTGGGTGCCATTGTCGCGACCACTTTCTCGGCGGTGAACAATAACCCTGATGTGCTGGCGGGCAACAGCAACCTGAATGAAATTCAGGGGGTGATCCTGGCCAATGGCGGTGCGAACCTGACCAAACTGTTGGAGAACTCGCCAAGCTTCGGTCCTCGTATCGTAGGCGCGCTGGGTGCTTCTGGTATCGCTCAAGGCTCCGACAGCTATGAGAAGTTCCAATACACCTTCCAGTCAATGATCGATGGCATCGACCCAGCGAACACTGGTCTGGAGCTGGCTGACACTGATACGCCGGTACTGTCCTTTAATATGGTAGGTGGTAATGCGTTACCGACGGACGCAAGCGGCATTTCTTACCCGGATGGCTTTAAGGCATTTGGTTTGTACTTGCCTGACCACACGGTTCCAAATTCAGACTACTTTGCTGATGCAGCAACAAACCCATACGCGGCCTTTGCTCCAGCACTTGGTTTGCCGGCTGGTATCGATACTGCTTTTGCGCCATTGGCTGGCACACAGGGGCTGACGACCGTGCTGGGTGCGGAAGCTGTGACCAGCACCACCGATGCAAGTACGTTAGCTTCGCCACTGCGTGTGGATTCCCGATTTGCAGCGGGCACACACAGTACGTTTGCCAATGCTGATGATCAGGCGGTATTCACCGAGATGGCAACGCAGTCAGTGCGCTTCATCAACGGTATTTACGGCGTGACCGATACCAGCGTCATGGAATCTAACTGAGTTGCGGAGAATAACAATCATGAAAAATGCAATGATTTCACTGTTTAAGAAAACGCCGCTTGCTCTGGCAATGGCAGGGTCGGTGGGTGCTGCCCAAGCCATCGAATACAACGTTGGTGAACTTAACATACAGCTCGCTAATACTGTGTCTTACGGTATCGGCTGGCGTGTTGAAGACCGTGATAAGAATCAAATCATGCCGGGTAACGGCGCCTCTCTTGGTCTTGAGACTGCGGGCTCTTCGTACAATTACGACGACGGTACCCTGAACTACAGTCAGGGCGATGTTTACACTAATGTTCTCAAGTGGTCTGGCGATCTGGAAATGAGCTACCGAAACTACGGTGCTTTCTTCCGGGCTCGCGCCTACTACGATCACGCGATCATGGATCAGGAAACGGACTTTAAGCCGTTAAACGACCAGGCCAAGGATGCGGTGGGTGCGGGAGCCGAATTGCTGGACGCCTTTGTTTGGGCGGATTACGACATCAACTACATACCGGTTAGCCTGCGTCTGGGTCGCCAGGTGCTGAGCTGGGGTGAAAGTACTTTCATTCAGGGTGGTGTAAACAGCATCAACCCAGTGGATGCTGGTGCATTTCGTAAGCCAGGTGCCGAACTGAAGGAAGCACTTCTGCCGGTTAACATGTTCTACACTTCCATTGGTCTGACCGGTGAACTGACACTGGAAGCCTTCTACCAACTGGAGTGGGAAAAGACCCGTAGTGACCCGTGTGGCACTTTCTTCTCGACGACCGATTTCGTGGCCGACGGTTGTGGCCCGGTGATTCTGGGTGGTGATTCCGATGAAATCGACATTCTGGCGCTGCGACAGCTGGAAATCGACGCTGGCGTACCTTTATCTGAACGCGTAGCACCTGTTACCGAGCGTATTGAAGACGAAACACCGCGCGATTCTGGCCAGTATGGTGTGGCGTTGCGCTGGTACTCGGAAGCGCTGGGCGATACCGAATTTGGTTTCTACTACATGAACATCCATAGTCGTTTGCCATTCATTAACGGTGCGATTACCAACCAGGACCGCCTCGGCGTTCTTACTGGCACACCGAATATGGAAGTCAACGCCGACGCGACGTACAACACGTACCGTCCGCTGTACCAGATTGCCTATCCAGAAGACATTCAGATTGCAGGTATTTCGTTTGCCCGTAGTACTGAGTGGGGTGCATCTGTATCGGGTGAAGTCAGCTACAAGCCAGACTACCCGATTCAGTGGAACGCCTTTGAATTGATTGTGGCAGGTAACGGTGCGCCATGGAGCCGCCTGTATCAGCAGCGCGCCGCAGAAGCTGGCAGTGCACAAGATCTGTATGGTGAGATTGGCCAAGGCTACGACGAATTTGACGTTTGGCAGGCACAGTCGACCATGATCATGTTCTTTGATCGTGTACTGGGTGCTGACCGCTTGGCGATGGTCGGTGAAGTGGGCGTTGCCTACATTCCGGATCTGCCAAGCACGGATGTAGCCCGTTACGGCCGCTCTGGTGCTTACGGTATCGGTAACAACGACGGTGTATTCGCGGCCGGTGGCGATACTAATTACTGTATCGATGGTGGTAGCTCAGCGAATGTGAACACCGATAACTGTACCGATGACGGTTACGTGACTGATGTATCCGGTGGTGTTCGCTTCCGTGCAGGTCTGACCTACAACAATGCATTCGCTGGTGTGAATATGACGCCAAACGTGTCGATCGCGTATGACAAAGGTTACGGTCCAGAGCCAGCGTCGCAGTTTGTCGACGACCGACTGACGGTGGGCTTGGGTGTTAACTTCCTTTATCTGAACCAGACGTCGGTAGATGTGTCTTATACCAACTTCTCTGGTGGCCGTTACAACCAGATGAAGGACCGGGACAATATCAGCCTGTCCGCGAAATATTCTTTCTAATATTGAGTCAACAACGAGACACAGAGGTTTATTATGTTGAAACAACAATTTAAACAATGGGGTGCGGCGGCTGCACTTTCCATTCTGGTAGGGACGGCGCATGGTGCTGTCTCTGATGCCGAGGCAGCAAAGTTAGGCGCTGAGTTCACTCCAATTGGTGCGGTAAAAGCTGCTCAAGGTAACATTCCGGCCTGGACGGGTGGCCTTGCCCCTGACGCTGGTGCTGTGGACAAAAACGGTCGTCTGGAAAACCCGTTTGCGGGTGATAAGCCAAAGTTTGTGATCACCGGTGCTAATTACCAGGATTACGCCGCGAACCTGACGGATGGTCAGAAGGCGATGTTTGCTAAGTATCCTGATACTTACAAAATGCCGGTGTACGAAACTCGCCGTACCGCCGCTTACCCACAGGCGGTGTATGACGAGACTAAGAAAAATGCCACCCAGACGACGCTGTTGAATGATGGTAACGGCATTGCGAATTTCACCTTCGGTGTGCCATTTCCTTTCCCTCAGACCGGCGTTGAAGTGATCTGGAATCATATTACCCGCTACCGTGGTGGCTCTATCAGCCGCGTGGTTGGTCAGGTTACGCCTCAGGTTAACGGTGATTTTACTCTGGTGCGTTTTAAAGACGAGTTCACCTTCCGCAATGAGTTGAAAGATTACAGTGAGTCGAAAGACGACAACGTACTCTTTTACTTCAAGCAGGACGTTCTTTCTCCTGCGCGTCTGGCAGGTAACGTACTGCTGGTACATGAAACACTGGACCAGGTAAAAGAACCGCGTAAAGCATGGGTCTACAATGCTGGTCAGCGTCGCGTACGTCGTGCGCCACAGGTTGCATATGATGGCCCGGGTACCGCATCTGATGGCCTGCGTACTGCAGATAACTTTGATATGTTCAACGGCTCTCCAGATCGTTACGACTGGAAGCTGGAAGGCAAGATGGAAGTCTACGTACCGTACAACTCTTACCAGTTGAAAGATCCGGCTCTGAAATACGACCAGATCATTAAAGCAGGACACATCAACCAGGACCTGACTCGTTATGAGTTGCACCGTGTATGGAAAGTGACCGCAACCTTGAAAGAAGGCAAGCGTCACGTATACGCCAAGCGAGTGTTCTACATTGATGAAGATACCTGGCAAGCCACCGAGATTGATCACTACGACGGTCGTGGTGAATTGTGGCGTGTCGCTGAGTCTCACAACGTGATGTACTACAACCGTCAACTGCCTTGGTACGCGATTGAAGTACTTTACGATCTGAACTCAGGTCGCTACCTGGCGCTGGGTCTGGATAACGAAGAAGCGACTGGCTACCAGTACGACTTCGAACGTACTTACTCTGATTACACGCCAGCGGCCTTGCGTCGCGGTGGGGTTCGGTAACGAATCTGTCACAAAAGAAGCCGGCAGCTGCCGGCTTTTTTTATGCCTTTTAGTTGTCAAAAACCAGGTGATCTAATAACATTCTTTCGCAACAAGTCAGGGATGCCAAACGAACAAGTTTCCCACCTAATTCGGCTCCCACCTTTTAACTGCGTCAACTCCAAGTAACCTAACAACGGGCAAACAATGACTGCTGAACTGGCTCGACAGGACGATGAGATTAATCTGAAAGATCTGCTGCAAACGTTATGGCGAGGTAAGTGGCTGATTGCTCTGTTGACCTTATTATTTGCTGCAGCGGCAGTGACCTACAGTGTGTTAGCGCCAAACAAGTTGGTCGTCAGTCTACCGGTAAATCACATAAGCTCCATCGATGCCTTGCAGTACCGGAATCTCAATACCACAGACGTGTTAACGATCAATGCCGGACAATTGCATAATCGCTTCGTTGAAACCTTTAACCTACGTGAAGATGCTCGGGCGGTGATTACCGAACGTTTCCCTGTCGATCAAAAGCGTGACACTGAATGGCAGATGGACGTTGCCTACGATTTTATTATTCGCAACATCAACGAGCGTTCAAAGGAAGATTTACCTGCCGAATGGATGCTT
>JAYYHP010000205.1:0-5467 GCA_036148335.1 Pseudomonadota bacterium | reverse complement strand
GCCGACTCTCTCGCGATTAAAGACATGGCGGGCCTGCTCACTCCTTATGCCACCGAGACTCTGGTAAAAGCGATTAAAGCGGAAGTCGATCTGCCACTGGTGCTGCACAGTCACAGTACGGCAGGCCTTGCTCCTTTGTGTCAGCTAAAAGCCATCGAAGCTGGGGTTGATCGCATTGATACTGCGATTTCTTCCTTTGCTAGCGGCACCAGCCATCCGGCCACCGAATCACAGGTCGCGGCGCTGAAAGAGTCACCCTATGACACGGGGTTAGACCTCGAATTATTAAGCGAAATTGCAGATTATTTCCGTGAAGTACGGAAAAAGTATCACCAGTTCGAAAGTGAATTTACCCGCGAAGATGTCTCGGTCCAGATCAATCAGGTACCGGGAGGCATGATGTCGAACCTGGCCAATCAGCTGAAAGAGCAGAATGCTTTAGACCGGATTCAAGAGGTATTTGCCGAGATTCCACTGGTGCGGCAGGACTTAGGTTATCCACCGCTGGTGACACCAACGTCACAGATCGTCGGCACACAGGCGGTGTACAACGTACTGTCGGGCGAGCGTTATAAAACCATCACCAACGAGGTGAAACGCTATTTGCAGGGTGGTTATGGTCAGGCACCGGCGGCCGTAAATACGGAATTACTCAAACGAGCCATTGGTAATGAGTCTGTCATTGAGGGACGTCCGGCGGATTTGCTGGCGCCGGAAATGGCGCGATTACGCTCTGAAATTGGTGAGTTGGCGGACAGCGAAGAAGATGTCCTGACGTATGCCATGTTCCCAGATCTTGGCCGTGATTACTTAACTCAACGCAATGCAGGCACGTTCTCGCCAGAGCCGTTAGAAGCTGTCACCCAATTGGGCTCGTCGGCGGCGACGGCCACTAAGGCAACGGAATTCTCCATTGATGTACATGGCGAAAAATACGACATTGCCGTCACTGGGGTTGGTGCCATGGCAGACGGTAAACGTAAGATTTATCTATCACTGGATGGTATGCCGGAAGAGGTGGTTTTTGAACCACTGAACGAATACGTCGCCGATGGTGACTCGTCAGGGCGCCGCCAGAATGTCCAGCGCGCCAATGCACCGGGCCACGTGACAACCGCGATGCCGGGTAACGTCGTTGAGGTGCTGGTGGCTGTGGGCGATCTTGTGACTGTCGGGCAAGCCGTGCTGGTGGCTGAGGCCATGAAAATGGAGTCCGAAGTTCATGCCAAAATTGCCGGTACAGTGACTGCAGTCAACGTAGCGAAGGGCGACCGCGTTACTCCGGGGGATATTCTGGTCGAAATCACCGCACCGTCCTGAAAAGTAACCGTTTGAATACCAAGTTAGCGTAGGCAGGGTCGGTAAATTACCGTACCCTTCCGCGTGTGCCCTGTAGCCCTTGTTAAGGAGACATCATCGTGAAAGACGTTATCCGGGGAGTACTTAACTTCCGTGAAAAAGTATACCCAACACGCAAAGACCTGTTTGGTACTTTGGCTGGCGGTCAAAGCCCGGAATTTCTGTTCATTACCTGTTCTGACTCCCGCATTGATCCAAACCTGCTGACAGGATCAGACCCGGGAGACTTATTTATCTGTCGTAATGCCGGTAATGTCATTCCACCGCACTCCAACGAGACCGGCGGCATGACGGCCTCCATTGAATACGCCGTGGCTGTGCTTGGTGTGCGCCATATTATCGTGTGTGGTCACACAGACTGCGGTGCCGTGAAAGGCGCGCTGGACATGAGCACAGTGAAGGCGCTGCCTCACGTCAGTGAGTGGTTGGGTCACTGCCGCTCGGCGATGGAAATTGTGCGTGAGCGTAATGGCTTAGCCAGTGGCTCTGTTCTGGGTCATGAACACCTGAATGAAGCCATTGAAGAAAACGTATTGCAGCAGGTACAACACCTGCGAACGCACCCCGTCGTGGCGGCAAAGCTAGCGACCGATAAGCTGGAAATTCATGGCTGGGTTTATAACATCGAGACCGGTGGCATTCGTTGCTGCGGTCACGACAGCCGTGCGTTTGAAGATTTTGACACCCGCTATGCGGATGACATTGCCGCGTTAGAACGCTAATGTTGCCTATAATCTGATCAATTCTCCCCGTGGTAGTGACTTTCGTCACGACTGCATGTAACAAAACGTGCCACTTGGTCCGTGGCACGTTTTGCCCATTGGTTCTCTGTCAAATCGGCGTAAACTCGCAACTCTGGACTTAATAGACAGTTTTCACTTCTGTGAACATCTGTTAACTTAAGTTGCGTCGTTGGTTAGGGACCAGCGACATCAGGCAAAGCTGTCTCGCCGTCAGGATCACGGACCTGAGCGAAGACTTTCGAATGCAGAGGCATTCAGACTCGTTTTTCAGATTGATGCACAACAACACTACGACTCAGAGGCCGGATTGCCTTGGCTGATCAAGAGGGTGGTGGTGTCGTCGTCTCTCTAGTGAAAGATGTTGTCAACACAGGACAGGAGCGTCCCGAGCTGGCTAGCCTGAAAGTAGCTCTACTAATAATAAAATGAGCCCGTAAAGGGTCAGGAGTTCTCGCTATGTCTGACAACAAACAGGCGCAGAAAAAACTGCCGCCGATCAAAATGCGCTTTAAACAACGTAAAGACATCACCCTGGACGAGTGCCTGGGTATGTACGAACTGTTTAAGGTGTATTACCAGAACACCCCGTTTTCACAGTTTCTGGAAGATTTCTCTAATAAAACCGGTGCCCACATTGCTAAACGTAAGAGCGATGGCAAAGTCGTTGGTTTTTCTACCGGTGTTGCCCGTACCATTGAAATCGATGGCAAGCCGACCCGAATTCTGTTCAGTGGCGACACGGTAATGTCGAAAGAATACTGGGGTACTTCAGCGTTCCCGCAGTCATTCTTCCGTTGGTTGCTGTCTGAGCGTCTGCGTCATCCGACGCTGCCAATGTACTGGTTCCTGATTTCTATGGGTTACCGTACCTACCTGATTCTGGCGAACAACTTCTACAAGTATTACCCGAACATCGACGGCGATGATCCGCACCTGAAAGAAGTGGCGTTTGCCGCCGCGGAAAACATCTTCCCGGGCGCTCTGAACCGTGAAACCGGTCTGCTGGATTTCGGTGATGATGCGTGTGCTCTGTCGGACTTCGTGACTCCGATTACCGATAAAGAACGTGCCGTACCTAAGATTGCCTTCTTCGAAAGCCGTAACCCAGGTTGGGCTCAGGGCGATGAAATGGCCTGTGTTGGTTCGATGGACTGGGTGTCATTTGGTCGTGTGATTCTGGATGCCCGTCGTACGCTGTTTAAGAAAGGTCAGCGTAAGACGCAGAAGCAAGCCAGCTCTGCCGTGGTCAACCACAAGCCTGAAACGGTTGAGGTGACCATCGACGATATCCACAACTCGTCGGATAGCAAGACTGCCTGATCCCTGTCAGGACTCCTGAAAAACCCCGGCCACGCCGGGGTTTTTTATTGGTTTACGCCTGATAACGCTGGCGTAAGTATTCAAACATGGCGCGCATGCCCATGGCTTCTCCGCCGACGGGACGTCCACGCAGTGCGCGACGATTCCACGCCATCACATCGTAGTGTACCCAAGGACACTCACCGACAAAGGCCTCCAGATACAGAGCGGCAGTAATCGCTCCGCCAAACGGTCCCGGCACCGAATTCACCATGTCGGCCACTTCGCTGTGCAGGGCGTCTTTGTAGAGACGGAACAGCGGCAGGTTCCAGACGGGATCGCTTACCTTCTCGCCGGCTTGCATCAAATCGCCCGCCAGCTGTTTCTGGTTGGTGAAAAAGCCGGGCAAGTCAGTGCCCAGTGCCACGCGGCAGGCGCCGGTCAGGGTGGCAAAATCGATCATCAGATCCGGTTGTTCGCTTGCGCCTTCGAACAAGGCATCACACAACACCAGCCGACCTTCGGCATCGGTATTATCAATTTCGACCGTTAGTCCTTTACGCGTTGGCAGAATATCGCCCGGGCGGAAGGCATTGCCACTGACGGCATTCTCGGCGGCGGGAATCAGCAAGCGCAGACGCACAGGCAGTTGGCTGGCCATGATCAGGTAAGCGAGGCCCACGGTGTGTGCCGCGCCGCCCATGTCTTTTTTCATCTGGCGCATGGCATCGCCGGGCTTCAGGTTGAGGCCGCCGCTGTCAAAGCAGATGCCTTTGCCTACAAGTGTCACTTTCGGGTGAGACTCGTCCCCCCAGGTCAGATCGATGAGTCTGGGTTCATGCTCACTGGCACGCCCGACGGCGTGAATCATCGGGAAGTTATGCTCCAGCAGTTCCTGGCCGACAATGTCGCGGACTTCCGCATGGAATTCTTTGCCCATGGCGTGCACTGCATCCGACAGGTCTTTCGGCATCATGTCGCTGGCAGGAGTATTCACCAGATCGCGCACCCGGCGAGTGGCTTCTGCTAAGCGGCGAGCTTCGTCAATGACCGTTGGGTGATCAATCGCCAGTACCGCTTGTACGGCGGGTTTTTCGGTGTAGCGATTAAAACGATACGCGCCAACGGCCCAGCCAAAAGCAACGGCGGTCAGGGCATCATCGTCCAGCGGCTGTTCAATGTGGTAAGTGCCGGCTGGCAGACTGCTCGACAGGTGGCCACAGGCAAAATAATCATGCAGTGATTCAACCACACAAATGGCACCCGCAACGGCCCCTTGCGCACCGGGTAGCAGCGCATGACCGGAGCCGGTAAATCCGCTGTGTTGCAGCCAGCTTTGTACCTCGGCTGATTGCTGGTCGAGCCAGCCTGCGTATTGTGATTTTTCGAGTAAGTGCAGCGGTAAGCCTTCCTGGCTTTGAATTAAAACGTCGGCCATTGGGCACTCCTTAATAAACAAGTGACTCCAGTATAGGCTCATGCCCGATGAGACTGAACTGTCTATCGCATAAGAGTGGATGGTGTGACGACAACCCGCATAACGAAGGTGCTCATAGCGGCGGCTGTTTTTTGATAAACTGCGCGTTTTGCAGTCAGTCGGTTGTCCGGAGGCAACATGATGGTCGAACTTATTGGTGGCGCACTGATCGGTGTTGCTGCCTCCCTGCTGTGGCTTGGCCTTGGTCGTATCAGTGGCATGACAGGGGTGTTATCCAGCCTGTTTTTACTGAGTGACGTTCAGCGTCGCTGGTCGCTCTTTTTTCTGGTGGGATTAGTCCTGGCCTGGCCTGCGGTGCAAGTCACCGGGTTTGCTACGCCGATTACTATTACTGAATCGCCGTGGTTGTTGGTGAGCGCGGGATTATTGGTCGGTTTTGGCACCTACATTGGCAATGGTTGTACCAGTGGCCATGGCGTGTGTGGCATGGGGCGTTTGTCGGTTCGGTCGATGGTCGCCACGATTACCTTTATTGCAGCGGGTGTCGTTACGGTTGCGGTGATGAATGCACTGGAGGCCCAGCCATGAGCGCATTGATTGCGGCACTGAGTGGATTTTTATTTGGCCT
>JAYYHP010000204.1:0-7662 GCA_036148335.1 Pseudomonadota bacterium | reverse complement strand
GAACAACAGATGCAGTGGTTGGTATCGCCGCTGATTCAGAAAGCACAGAGTTATCTGCATCACGCGCCGGTACAGGCACTGGGAGTGTTTGGTCTGCTGCCACGTGGGTACGCCATCTACCGCCTGTTAGATGAAGTGAACGAACGTTGCATTCAGCGTCTGGGCTTACCGGTGCTGCCCATGGACCTGACGCTGTCGAATCTGATTGTGCATACGATCCTGGGCGATGACATTGGTAACCCATTAGATGCCACCGCCAATGCCGATGCTGCCGTGCTTTTGAGCCGTGCGTATCGTGGCCAAAGCACCCGCGCGACCTGTCGCCAGTTACCCAACTGGACCCAGCTTGCCACGTCCGCATCCGTTCCGCCTCTGCGTTAATTCAGCGGCTTCATTAGCCCAGCCGCTGCCACCGGCCGCACGGCTGCTGGCGCGGTAGCAGCCGCCTAACGGTCGTTCAGCTGACGTTGGAGAAACCCTTGTAACGCCCGGACCCGGGCACTCTGGCGCATGTCTTTGTGGTACACCAGCCACATCTGGGAGGGCGTTGACGTTGGCAACAACGGAACGCGCACAAGCCCTTCCACCGAACGTAATCCACCCTCCAATGCCCCCTGACTGACCAGACTATCCTGCCTGCCAAGATTCACGATACTCAGCGGCCCAATGCCCATACCCGCCCGCACGGCGGACTCAATGTCACTGAAGCTGTTGCTCTGAAATGCCACTTGCTCCGGGGCCACCAGCTGAATCAGTTCCTGAATGGCCGGAATGCGCGTTTTGTCTCCGGTCGGCAGTACCCATTGGTGCTTAGCAAACTCCGCTTCCGACTCGGGCAATCCGCATTGATCCACATAGCTCTGAGCCGCATAAAAATTCAGATCCACCGGCATCAGACGCCGGGCGATCAGGTCCGGTTCTTCGGGTTGCTGGCCAATCCTGACGGACACGTGCACCTCGCCGTCAGCCAGTGACAACACATCGTCGGTCGCGACTATTTGTACCCGGATCTGTGGATACTCGCGGCGAAACGCGTGCAACAAGGGGGCAAAAAATGGCGAAATATCGGTCACGGTAGAAATCCGCAACGTCCCTGCCGGAGCGGTTTCCACCGTCGCTAGGGTACTGCACAGGCGTTGGATTTCACCTGCCACCGGGCCCAGACGCTCCGATAGCAGACGTCCGCCGTCGGTTAACTGGTAACCGCGTTGATGGCGAATAAACAGACGCGTGCCCAGCGCGCTTTCTAATCGCCCCACGGCGCGCAAGGCGGTGCTGTGGTTAATACCCAAGACTTCGCCAGCTCTGCTGAGGCTACCTTCACGGGCAACGCACAGAGCGACCTTTAAGTCATCCCAACGAATACTCTCGTCCATTATTCACAACTCCGAATAAGTTTTGTGCATTTTTGCACAATAGTTGTCCGTATGCGGCACTATTTATCCGCGAACATTGGCGCTATGTTAATTGTCAAACGAAGTGCTCGTGCATCGCAGCGGCGCTTACCGGCGTATGAGGCCGTAAGGGGCGCACTCACCACAAGGAGCCAGCATGGCATTGAGAAACACCAACGAACGCTACGGCTGGATCAGCATTCTGCTGCACTGGTGTGTCGCCATTGCGGTGTTCAGCATGTTTGGGCTTGGCCTCTATATGGTTGAACTGACCTACTACGATGCTTGGTACAAAGGCTCTCTGGATTTGCATAAATCGGCGGGCATTCTGCTGGCACTGGTGGTGATTACGCGCTTTATCTGGCGTCTGAGTAATCCGTCGCCGCGCGGACTGTCGCACTCGGCACTGGAAAATCTGGCGGGTCACCTGGCTCATCTGGCGTTGTACGGCCTGATGGCGGCACTGTTTGTCAGTGGTTATCTGATTTCCACCGCCGACGGTCAGGGCATAAACGTGTTTGGTTGGTTCTCTGTACCAGCAACCCTAACAGGGGACGGTCAGGAAGACATTGCCGGTGATATTCACGAGTGGCTCGCCTGGGGACTGATTTCCCTGGTTGGGCTGCACGCAGCCGCCGCCATGAAGCACCATTTTATTAATCGCGACGACACGCTGAAACGTATGTGTCGCCCGGACTCGACATCAAACTGACTCAGGAGAGTGAGCCAATGAAACGCATGACCATGAAAAAACTGATGATTGCTTCTGCCATTTCAGGCGCCGCGATGTTTGCCGGTGCCGCTCAGGCAGCCACGTACGATATCGACAACGAAGGCGCGCACGCCTCCATCAACTTTAAAATCCAACATCTGGGTTACAGCTGGCTGACAGGGCGTTTTAATGATTTCGACGGCAGCTTTGAGTACGACAAAGCCGCACCTGAAAAGTCATCGATCAATGTCACCATCGATACGACCAGTGTGGACTCTAACCACGCGGAACGTGACAAGCACCTGAAAGGCTCGGATTTTCTGGATGTGAAGAAATTCCCAACAGCCACCTTCACCAGCACAGGGTTTAAATCCACGGGTGAAGGTACTGGTGAAATTACCGGTGATTTCACTCTGCACGGCGTGACGAAAAGCATCACCTTCCCGGTTGAGCGCATTGGCGAAGGCAACGACCCATGGGGCGGCTACCGCGCCGGCTTCGCAGGCACAACGACGCTGAAGCTGAGCGACTACGGCATTGATTACAACCTGGGCCCGGCATCGACTCACGTTGAAATTGAACTGCATGTCGAAGGTCGTCGTCAGTAAGCGCGACCTGGATTTTCAGCCTCTGAATAACCGGCTTCTGAATAATCGGCTTTAAAAAAACGGCTTCTGAACGACCAACTAAAGCCTAAATGAAGCACAACAAAAAACGGCCTCAATTGAGGCCGTTTTTTTGGTCAGTACCTTTGTCGTCAGGCGGGCATGATCAGGTCCGCGTCAGCTGAGTGACATAGAGCACTTCACCCGGTGCCCCCGTCACCGAGCCTCCCGGTGCCTCACGGCTGATGGCAATGGCGGAGACCGCCTGCGCCGATAGGTCGGCGCTATACAAACGAACGGTTTCACCCTGCTCTGGCATCAGGCCGAGTGATTGTGGAGCACCGCCATCGGCGGGAATCATCCACAATTCGTAGTCAAACTCGGTGCTTTGGGTAACGTTCGCGGTGGCTCGTAAGCGCAGATCATCCGCCCGGACATCCACCAGCCACAACGGCTGCCCCTCTTCGGTACTGAACACCGCCATCTGCTCAACGACCGCCTGATTAACCGTGGTCTGCTCCACAGCCACCTGATCAACGACCACATCCTGCTGTGGAATACCAAAGTAGAGGGTCAGTAATAGCGCCGCCGCTGTCGCAAAGCCGCCCGCCCATGGGCGCCAGCGCGCGTCATCATCGTTGGCCGCCGGTTGTTCAGGGGTTACTCGCTCAACAGGCTTCGCATTGGATTCACTTGGGAACGGTATGACGGCGGCATCCTCAAGACCTAATTTGGCACAGATCCCCTGCCACAAGTGGGCCGGTGGCTCTGCCGGAGCCAGACGGTCATTCATCGGATCAAGCATCTGCTCCCACCACCATACACGTTCACGCACTTTGGCTTTTTTCTGCACCAGGCGAAGAAAGCGTTTGCGCGCTTGCCCGGTCATGGTGCCCATGACGTAATCCGACGCCAGCGCGTCCAATCGTTCGTTGTCTAAATAATTCATGCTTCAAGACACCTCTTCAGGCTTTGCAGCCCTCGTCTTATCCAGCTTTTGACCGTGCCCAGTGGCGTCCCGGTGTGTTGCTGAATTTCACTGTGTGTCAGGCCTCGAAAGTAGGCCAGATGCACCAGCTGACGGTCGCCCTGCTCCAACTGGTCCAAACAATGGTGTACGGCCGAATGATCGTCAGTCCCCTCTTCCGGAGCCTCGCTGTCCACCAGCTCCGGGGCCACATCATCAAGAGAGTCCTGGCGGGCCTCCTTTGTGCTGATGCTCCGCAACATGTCGATGCATCGATAACGTACGATGCTGCCCATCCAGGTCATGACACTGCCACGCCCTTCGTGATACTCACCGGCGTTGTGCCAGATTTTCACATAGGCTTCCTGCAAAGCCTCTTCCGCACGCTCCGGGCTGCGCATTAACTGCATTGCCACGGCATACATCCTGCTACCGGAGCCTTCATACAAGGCTTGAAACGCTTCCCGATCACCTCCGGCGACGGCGCGAATCAAACGCTGCTGATGTTCAATATCCATTCGGTGCTACCTTATTCAATCGTGAGGCCTGATATTCAGTATGGCCTCTGAAACCAACTTGTGGTCATTACAGCATGCCCTCCGTCAGATGACTGTGACGCTTTGTTGCCGCGCCCACTAGTACAATTGCGGACTCTGTTCCACGCCCACTAGCTCAGTGCGGACTCTCTCCTGCAGCCGTCACACGCGTGCCAATACCCAGAAAGATCCCAACCCAGCCAACAACAGCGAGGTAATCGGCACCAGTTTGCGGCGATACCATTCGCGATGACGCGCCATCATCAATAGCGGCATGACGGCGAGCGCCACCGCAATCTGACCGGCTTCTACGCCAACGTTAAAGCCCAGCAGTGACCAGACAATCGTGCCTTCGGCGCCAAGCAAGTCTTGCAGGACACTGGCAAAACCAAAGCCATGCATCAGGCCGAAAGCAAAGACCATCAATAAGTGCCCCGGTAAAAATGGACGTAAGTTGTTCAACGCCGCCACGACCACAGACACGGCAATGGTCAATTCAACCCAGTAGCCCGGTAGCGCCAACCAACCCAGCACGGCCGCACTTAAGGTGAGTGAATGCGCCAACGTAAAGGTGCTGATCAGCAGTACAGATGCTCGCACACAAGCGGCACGAGAAGTCTCGGCGTGCCACTGCCCACGCTGGAAGACCAACACCGAGACCAACAACAGGGTCAGCAGAAACGCCAGATGATCCGGCCCCAGAATGATGTGAATCACACCCTGAACAAAAAACTCCGCAAGGGTCGACAGCACCGGCGTTGAGGTGCCCAGTGTTACACTGCCCGGCTGAGACAAAACTCCCTGCTGGCTGCCAACGCCATTCTGAACACTCCAGACCAATCGATGCGCAGGCATGACTTCGAACATCCCCTGATAACGAAACGCCGCCTGCGTGCTCAACGGCGTTTCACAGCGGAACGCCAACGGAATCACCACAGAGGCATCCGCCATCAGCGCCTCGTTAAATTGCAATGTACCAGTAAAGAACAGGCCGCATTCGCTCGAGCCATTGGTCAGGCTTAATTCCTGACGCACGAGTGCCTGAATTGCCGCCTGTTGGCTGGTGACCTCGCCCCAGGTCAGTTCACCATTGCGATCTCGATCGAGACCCACCACTTGCTCAAGATCGAACAGGCGCCAATGCAGGTAGCCAGTCGCTGTCGCTTCTTCAGAAGCCTCTTGTGACGCCTCTTGTGTAGTGAGGACCTCATCGGTTACTACCGTCAGGCTCAACAAGGCCGTGCTCGCCTGATGCGCCAGTGCGCTTTGCGTCAGTAGCATCCACGTGCCGATCATCAGCGCACATAATTTCATCGTACGCATTACCAGGCACCTCGAGTGTCGCTAATTTGGGCATTGATATGAGTGTTTAAGCCACCAGCCAATGCGGCGATTGGGTTCTTGGCGTTGGGCATCACACCGCTGATTTGCCGGTCCTCATTGATCGAGCGCTGATAGCGTTCCTTCCAGTATTCGGCCATATCACCGTCGTCTTTCACTTCCCGGAAGTAGAGCGCGAGCAACTCACCGTAGGTCGCCTCGTCTCGATGGATACGCATCTGCATGCGCGCGGCGGCCATGGCTTGCCAATAGTTCGCCTCACCCATGCGCTTTTCTGCGCGCGCTAGCTGCACAATCAGCGCATCGTCCGGTGCCGAGTCACTGATAAACGACGGGAGCAATTCCAGAACATCCTCAGCACGATCTAACGCCAGATAGGCATCCGTCAGCAGTACCAGGTCAGCCACGGACATACGTTCGACTTGCCCCCACTTAAGCGCAGCTGCCAACGCCTGCTCCGGTTGATTGCTGTTCAGATATCCCTTCATCTGCTGATGCAGCATCCAGTCACGAATGACACCCGGCTCTGAGCGCTGAAGCTGTTGTTCAAGTGCAGATTGAAGGGTGTCGCTGAGCGTGTCTTTCGTTTCTTTCGTACCGTGCGTACCGTGCGTGGCAGCAGTGCAAGCCAACGCCAGATCTGCCTGGACCGTCACCAACGAGAAGCAAGTGCCACGCGCCGCGTCGGTCTGGCCTTGTTCGGCCAGTACTTGTGCCAGCATTAATTGCGCCGCGAGATAACGCTCAGAAGTGGCGGGCACTGCCGCTAACAGTGACGCAGCGGCCTCAAAGCGATGGCCATGCTGTAACACCAGCGCACGGTAGTACCGCAACTGCTGTTGTTGACTGCGGGTCAGCGCTACGGAGTTGCTGGCGGAGGCGGTCTCAGGCTCTAAAGATGAATCTACACTGTGACCCGCTAAACGCTGCAATAAACTGTGGGCCTGGTCATAGCGCCAACTTTCTCCCGGCAGCTCGGCATCACGCAGCGTGATTTGAAGTTGCGCGAGCGTCTCCTCGGGCGTGGCAGTCATGGGTTTTAACGCGGCAATGTCCCAGCGAGCGACCACTCGCTCTGCCTCAGGCTGGCTCCACTCGGTACTCGCGTTAACACTGATCGTTGCCATGCCCAATGACAATAAACAGCCATGTAGCCATCGCCCCTTCAAACCAAAAGGTCTGAATACAGAAAGAGCGTGCCGTTTTTGAAGATGATGAGCCATGAAACTGCCCTCTTGGTCGTCGCAGATTTTCCGTTAAAAGGAATCATCTACGAGCTGAATATTTGGAAGACAGTACGATCGGGCAAACAGCCCGACGCACTGCCTCGGAGGGTAACGCCGGGTACGTCACTCAGCCTTGATATCAATGCCGAATTAGTACCGGGCGGACCCGATTAGTACCTGCGATCAGTACCCCTGATGATGTGAGCTGAATGAGTTTTCATCCGCATCGTCTTCAATGGTCAGGCCATTGACGGGGACTGGCTCATCGTTCTCATTTTTCAAGAACACACGACCCAATAAGCCGACGAACGACGTTGTTGCGGCAGACTCATCAACTTCCTGTTGAAGTTCCTCCTCACTGACAACGTCAAGTGGAGAGCCGTCATTGTCATCACAGGCTGCTAAGCCACCGACCGTGAGCGCGATAATGGCTAATTGTTTCAGCGATTTCATAACCACCTCCGATTATTCCATCTCGCCTGAACCTGACAGCGGCGCTTTCAGGTAGGGGAAGACACTATCAACAGAATCCGCATTGAGTGGTGCCAGATCTGAGTAGGCAAGGTCACCATTCGGTGCATCTTCAGCTGTGCAGAGGCCGAGGTTATTGGTTGCATCTCCATCACCATCAAGGTCTACCGGATGACACAAAGCGCCCATGACCACGCGCAGGGCAATGTCTACGACATCGTCACCCGGACGACGGCCGTTCGGGAAACCCGCAAGATCGCCGACAACCACGCCAAAGCTCTTCTGCTTTGTCTCATCGTTATTTGGAGTTGGCTCAATATCAGTGTTCAAACGCAGCATTTCAGATGGCACTGCACCATCATTAGCCTTATTTGGTACCTGATTCACACCCGGGAAACCGGTCAGGAAGG
>JAYYHP010000203.1:0-17487 GCA_036148335.1 Pseudomonadota bacterium | reverse complement strand
CATTAAGTGGTCCACCGCCTTGGGGTACCTCCTCCTGGCCATAGCACTCGGAATAAGAGCAGCGAAACGTCAGCATGAAGAAACGCGTGAGCAAAAAAGAACTGCGTGACAGCCTGAATCAGGATATTGAACAATATCTGGAAAAAGGCGGAGAGGTGCACGAGTATCAGCGCGGTGAGAGCGGTTTGGACAACGGGCGCTACCATGAAACCTCAATGACGTTCGAGCAGCGTCAGGAACGTACCCCGGTGCCCGAGGTACTGAAAGCCATCGATCAGCGCCGGGAAGCGCGTAAGAAAACCCCTCCAAAAAAATCCACCCGCCGTACGCAAGGGCCAAAGAAAAAAGTCATTTACGATGACTTTGGCGAACCCTTACGCGTGATTTGGGAAGACTGACTTGCTCGACAGTCCACTGGTACTGATCGTCGCGCTGGCACTACTCGCCTTCGGCCTTTGGTCTCGCTGGATTGAACAGCGGGCCGTGACGGCGCCCATGCTGTTTGTCGCCTTAGGCGTCATCACCGGCCCTCTCCTCTTTGACTGGTCCGCGCCCGACGTCGAAGCCGACGGCCTGAAAACCATTGCCGAACTGACCCTGGCACTGATTCTCTTTACCGACGCCAGCCAGATTAACCGGGCACATCTCGCCCAGTTCGAACGCTTGCCTCTGCGCCTGCTGAGTATCGGCCTGCCCCTGACGATACTGCTGGGCGCCGTGGTGGCCTTACTCATGTTCGATATTGGCTGGAGCACGGCACTGTTACTGGCGATTATTCTGGCGCCCACGGACGCTGCCTTGGCGCAGACGCTGTTCGGCGAACAACGCATCCCCGAAGCCCTGCGGCATTCCATTACCGTAGAGAGCGGCCTGAATGATGGGCTGGCACTGCCGATCCTGTTAATGACGCTCGCCATCATAAGTGCAGGCGGACTGGCAGGTGTCGATCATCTCCATTGGTTGGGCTTCTTTTTACAACAACTGCTGCTGGGCAGTGTGATTGGCGTCGTCACAGGACGCCTTGGCGGCACCTTAATTCAGGCCGCCAGCCGCGCCGAACGGATGGACCCGGTATTTCAGCGATTATCGTCACTGGCGCTGGCACTCCTGACCTACACCCTCGCCGAACATTTAGGGGGTAACGGGTTTATTGCCGCGTTTATGGCGGGGCTGTTTTTACAATCGCAACAGACTATTGTGATTGATCGCCTGAAAGAATTTGGCGAAGCCGAAGGACAGCTACTGTCGCTGATTATGTTTTTCTTATTCGGACTGATTTACGTGCCCGAAGCACTCCAGCACGCCGACCTGATGATTGTAAGTTACGCGCTACTTAGCCTGACGCTGATTCGATTATTGCCGGTACTGATCAGTTTACTCGGTAGCGGATTGCCCTGGCGTGACAGGCTATTTCTGGGTTGGTTTGGACCAAGAGGCATCGCCAGCGTGTTATACCTTCTACTGGCCATTGATGCGTTGGGGTTTGCACCGGAAACAGCGCATTATGAAGTGCTGTTCAGTACCAGTGTCCTGACGGTATTAATCAGCGTATTTATTCACGGATTATCGGTGCCCTTCTGGCGCCAGCGCTTTCGTTGATTCCCTACTTTTCAGGCACATCATCAATGTGCCCTTCACGAGTTACTCTCTATGAGCGGCCCACGGATCTGAATTGGGCTTACCTTTGGAATCCTGACTTGGAGAGGATTTTCTAGCGGGTTGTTTAGCGGCTTTTTTAGCAGATCGGTCTGCGTCTTTCTTCCTGCTCTTTTGCGCACTGCAGGTTCTTACATACAAGGCTTCTACCTTGCTTCGCGCCCACGGAGTTTTACGCAAGAATTTAAGGCTGGATTTTACCGATGGATCTTTTTTAAAGCAGTTGATATCAATACGTTGTGCCAAGCCGTCCCAACCAAAGCGCTGTTCCAGTTCGCGTACGATGGTTTCCAGTGACACGCCGTGCAGCGGATCTTTTTGTGCGCCTTGAGCACCGCTACTGGGGGCGTTTTTCGAGCTGTTTTTCGAGCTGCCTGTCGACGAATTGTCTGTCATCGCTATCTACCTAAAAGAGAACCTAAAACAGAACTTAAATGAACTGTACACGTATGTTGAACGGATTAAACAGAAAAGCCCGGATCACTCCGGGCTTTTCCTGATCATTCGAACTCGCCTACCGGTTATTCAACCGGATTAGCACATTCGAAGTGAGATGGCTCAAACTTACAACGCACTTTACGTTGCAGTGTCAGCATGTCGGCGTGGTAGTAATCACGCTCACGCAGCTGAATACGCGCTTCCTGCATCATCACCTGATATTCGGCTTTGTCGTCGTCAGGAATGTCGATCCAGTATTGTTCTGGAATATCACCTTCCTGCGCTTTCACCAGTTTTTCAATGGTATCAAAACGAGTCAGGAAATCTTCACGAACCAATTGCGCCAGTTCATTCGGGAACTTGTCTGCGCGCCCCACCAGCTGCAGCGTGATCTGTGAGAATGGGTAGTTCACAATACCGCCGTTATCGCCGAGGCCTTTGTACAGTTCCATGATCTGGTAAGCAGCCAGCGGTGCAGCCAATACATCAACGATTTTGTTGTTGAACTTAGTACCAGCATTAACCAATGCGGTTGGTACTGGGTTAGCACCAATCTGAGAGACCATCTCGGCCTGAACCAGATCGTAATCCAGTACGGCAACGCGCTTACCGGCTGCTTTCGCCAGGGTGTTGATTGAGCGGTCATTTACGAAGATATACGCCGCGCCCATCGGTGCGTAGCCCATCACTACGTACTGACCATCCACCATGCGGTCGGCGTTTTTCGCACTGGTGATTGCACGCATCAGCAGCTTCATGTGGTCACGGCTAGGAACCGCGCCGATAGCATCAATGGTGCCCGTGTATTTGTTGAACAAACGAGCGCGCAGGCCAGTGAACAGTGCCGCATCACACATGCCAGCCTTCAGTTCTTCGGTCAGTACCGATTCGCTGGTGTACGCATCCAGTTCAATCTGTACGCCCCACTGCATCAGTTCTGCGACCTGGTCGACCGCCGCCTGATAAATCGGGCCGTTTTTGCCAGCAATATCCCAAACACAAATACGACGAACCGGAATGTTACCGTCTTCGGTCAGCATCTCTGGGTACATGGCTTTGATGGCTTCCACCCGAGCGACTTTATCCAGCTTTGGGTCCATGGCTTTGGCACGCAGCTCTTCTGGGCTGGCAGCATGCGCTGAAACCGTGAGCAAGGTGGAGGCAATAATAGTAGTGACAGCACTGAGTGCCGTAGCAGCGAAACGCTTCATGTCAGAATCCTGTTTATTATTTTTTCAGCAGAACTCAATCTTAGTCAGCCGGTTCTGCGTATGTTGTCGACGGACTGCTTAACCCCACCGTCGATCATTCAGTAACTGTACACCTGTCTGTTAACTTTGACCAGTCTCAGATGTGTGCACGGCGCACAGGTTTGCGCGAACGTTCATTTCGAATCGAATACCACCACCAGATACTGCAGGCTGGTGCGAGTATCAGCCCTACCGGTAAGCCCACCAGCAGCGCCCACCCCATAACGGATAAGCCAAAAATCAGATCCGCAATATTCAGGGTACCCAACTGACAGACGCCCCCCAGCGAGGACATGACATTGCAGCCCAACAACTCAGACAGTGCGGTGGCAAAGACAATCAACAGGAAGGGAGACACCATTAACAGTGCCGACGCCCATAAGCTGATCAATGCCTTGTAACTGAGGTGCATCACCTTTCTCCATCTGGCGACCTGTTCTTTGCTTCAATCCATTGCGACATGTATTTGGTACTGCGCATAGAGTGATGGCGCAGCATACCACCGATAAAGCTGGACTGACGGTGCGCCGCCAGTGCATGGCGCGTATTGTTCACTCTCGTAATCAGAGCGGTGGCATGATTGGCCACATTAAACCGATGAGCCACCTGTTGTGGCCCAGATTGACTCAAGGTGTGCCACAGGTCATCCTGCTCGCTCAGGCTCACCAGCGCATCAACAAACGATGTTTCATCATTGGCAATCAAGGCCGGAGAGGGTAACGATGCGTCGTACATGCCTTCGGCACCAATATCCGTAGTCACCGCAGGCGTACCCAGTTCTGCCGCCTCCAGCAGTTTGCCTTTCAGCCCTGCCCCAAACCGCAAAGGCGCTAACAACGCACGGGCTTCACCAACCACCGCTCGGGCATCCTCAGCCCAACCCTTAATCCAGAATCCGATGGCCTCGTTGTGTAATTGAGTCGCTTTTTTCGGTGGATAAGCGCCGTACACATGCACTTCGGCATTGGGCAAACGGCGGCGTACGGCCGGCCAGTATTCACGCAGTGTCAGCACTGCATCCCAATTCGGCGCGTGGCGGAAATTACCGATGGAGACAAACTGCTGTCGTGATGCCAACGGCAGTACGCGGGCGGGATCTGGCGGCGTCACCATAAAAGGGCAATACACCAGCTGCGATGCTGGCAAAGGGAAGGTCTCCGCCAACCACTGCATTTCAAACTCGGAAATCACTAAGGTCAGGTCACAACGGGCGATGGCGGCAATCTCCCGATACGCCAAATCGTGATGAATATCATCGGCTTGCCACGGCTGCCCCCGCTTCACGGCCCGGTGGCGAGCGTCGCGCAGGCAGTGGACATCTTCCATATCGAGGATGCGCAGCGCTGTTGGGCAGTGCTCTTCGACGCGCCAGCCAAATTGCTCTTCCATCATAAAGCGGTCAAACATGACGACATCTGGCGCTTGCTCAGCGATCCATTGATCAAAGCTGCTGCAATTCAACGCGATGCGTACGGCGGTAATATCGTACTGCGCCAAATCCGGGGCATGAGGGCTGTCTTCTGCCGGGGAGGCAAACGTCACGGCGTAGCCGTCCTGCTGAAACGCACGGATCAGCTGCATCATACGGCTACCCGCCGCAGAGCTGTTCGGTTCTGGCCATACATAGCCAATGATGATGAGGGTTTTCATGGCGCGATTATACGCCCTGTGCCATCCTTTGCAGCCTCGTAATCACGCCGCACGCAGGACCGTCTCAGGCCATGGAATTGATGTTCGCCAAAATTGTGACCACCTTCGCCACACTGGTGATGTTAGTGACGGTGGCGCGCCGTCTTGGCAGCGACTGGGCGGGTGTATTGGCGGGGTTTCCACTAGGCAGCGCCATTACGCTCTATTTTTACGGCGTCGAGCAAGGCACTGAGTTCGCCATTGATGCCGCCAACCATACCCTGATTGGCCTGTGCAGTTGTCTGCTGCTGGCCATCAGCTATGGCGTTGTTGTCCGGCGGCGCATGAGCAATAGTCAGCCGCTGATCTCTCAACCATCAACATCTCAGCAGCCTCAAAAACCACAACAAACCAGCACGCCCCTTCGAGCGCTCCTGCTACCTGCGTTGACGGCGATGCTGGCCTTCCTGCTATTGGCAAGCCTGCTGGCCGCACTGCCCTCGCATCCGGTGATCGCGACAGGCATCATTGCAGTTGCTATCTGGCTGAGTCATCGTGCCTTGCAGCACTGGCCTGACACACAACCTCAGGATGATCCGGATAATGTCTGGCAGCGTCCCAAGGTCGCCCTCTTTACCCGTGCCAGTCTGGCCAGCCTCAGTGTCCTGCTGATCACCGCGCTGGCGCATTGGTTATCTCCCGCGGCGGCCGGCACGCTAGCAGCGTTTCCCGTGAGTTTCTTCCCGACGCTACTGATCCTGCACTTAAGTTACGGAGCCCCGGTAGTCCTGACGACCATCAAGCACTATCCGTCAGGACTGGGCGCCATGGTGGTCTATGTACTGGCGGTGGGGCCAACGTATCAGGCCTTTGGTCTGCATATGGGCACTGCGTTGTCGTTACTCTGTGCCCTGACCTACCTGCTGTTGTTCGCCGCCTGGCGACGACGAAAAGCGCCGAATTCTTAGAGCAAAACTGGTATACTCCGCGCGTTTTGATCTTCTGATTTATCTCTGATGGGTGACCTATGAGCGACAACAAAACCCCGGAATTCCTGCAGGATGCCGACTCACTGTGTTCTGATGCTGGCTTTGCCACTGGTGATGTCTGGTACCACGGCACCAGCTCTGGTCTGGTAGCTAACATTGAGAAGCAAGGCCTGATTGGCGGCGGTGACGCCGAAACGCTGCAACGTGCTCAAGGTACGCTGGGCACCATTGGTAACCGCCAGTTTGAGTCGAACGACCCGGTATTCCTGACGCAAAGCAAAGAGCTGGCGTATTACTGGGCACAGCAGAAGACCCACACCCGTAACCTCTACTTCCAGAAAGGCGAAGAGCCTGTGGTGTTTGCTGTCGAAGGTGATGTATCCATCTCGCCAGACGTAGGCGCAACGGCCATTCTGCTGGAGCCATCCAACCACTACATCCTGACGCTGCAAGACATCTACGAGCGCAACAAGGTCGCGTGGGAAGACGTAAACCCATTGAAAGTGCCGCGCGAGTTCTACTTGCAGAAGTTGGGCATGGCCTACAGCAATGACGCAATCCCTGCCACGCAACTGACTCTCCTGAAAGGCGAATGAAGCTTTATCTGGCGGGGCCTGAGGTGTTTCTGGCAAATGCCAGCGACATCGGCGCCGCCAAAAAAGCACTGTGTGAAAAGTACGGTTTTATTGGGTTATTCCCGTTGGACTGTGAGATTCAAGCCGCATCCCCTCGTGCCACAGGCTTGGCCATCAGTGTGGCTAACGAAGCCCTGATCCGCGATGCCGATGCCATCGTTGCTAATCTGACCCCGTTTCGCAGCCCCAGTGCCGATGTCGGTACTGTCTATGAACTTGGCCTCGCCCGAGGCTTAGGCAAGCCCATTCATGGCTATTCCAATACGCCGGTGCTGTACACCGAGCGGGTAAAAGCGGCAGCTGGATTTGATGCGACACGTCAAACGGACGCACAAGGGATGCACATCGAAGCGTTTGAGCTGCACGATAATTTGATGATCGATGGTGGTATTCACCAGAGTGGTGGCCATTTTTACATCAGTAAAAAAGACGCGGCCTTAGATTCCCTGGCCGCGTTTGAGCGGGTGCTTAAACAGTTAGCGGCAGATTGCCGGTAGATCAATTAGGCTTCATTTTGATATCGCATCAGGGCACTTAGCGTGCCCTGACCACCTACGATGGTGCCCGTCTTACGAGTCTGACTTCTGTACAGCCGGTGACCCAGATAAACGGCGAACCACGACATAAAAGAGCGGGATAAAGAAGATCGCCAGCACGGTCGCCGCGACCACCCCACCAAAGACACCAGTACCAATGGCATGACGAGCACCGGAGCCCGCACCGGAGCTAAGCATCAGTGGGGTCACCCCCATACCAAACGCCAAAGACGTCATCAGAATCGGGCGCAAACGCATGCGAGTGGCCTCAAGCGTTGCGGCTACCAAATCTTTGCCCTGCTGTTCCAGCGCCTGAGCAAACTCTACGATCAGAATGGCGTTTTTCGCCGACAAGCCGACGGTGGTCAATAGCCCCACCTGGAAGAAGATGTCATTGCCGAGGCCACGGAAATACGCCGCCGCCACCGCACCAATCACCCCTAACGGCACGATCAGCATCACGGAAAATGGCACCGACCAGCTCTCATACAAGGCGGCCAGACACAGAAAGACCACCAGCAAGGATAAGAAATACAGCAACGGCGCCTGATTGCCTGCGGCACTTTCCTGATACGACAAGCCCGTCCATTCAAAGCCAAACCCTGCAGGCAGATCGGCGGCCAACGCCTCCATCACCGCCATGGCATCACCGGTGCTGTAGCCGGGCATGGCACTGCCCTGAATGTTAATGGCAGAGACGCCGTTGTAGCGCTGCAGTTGCTGTGCACCAAAGGTCCACTGGCCATCCGAGAAGCTGGAGAACGGCACCATGTCACCCTCGCCGTTACGCACATACCAGTTACCAATGTCTTCCGGCAGCATGCGATACGGCGCATCAGCCTGCACATACACGCGCTTGATCTGCCCGCGGTCGAGGAAGTCATTCACGTAACTCGAGCCCCAGGCCACCGCCATGGTGGTATTAATGTCAGCCACGGACACGCCCATAGCCAACGCTTTCTGGTGATCCACATCGAGATCGTATTGCGGTGCATCAGGCAGGCCACTGTAGCGTACTTGCGTCAGCGCCTCGTGCTGATTGGCCGCCGCCAGTAACTGATTGGTCGCGGCCATCAGGGCCTCATGTCCCTGACCATTACGATCCTGCAACTGGAAGTTAAAGCCACTGGCAACGCCTAACGCCGGAATGGCTGGGGGATTGATGGCAAACACAAAGGCTTCACGCATTGGCCAGAAGGCGCCCATGGCGCGGCCAATAATCGCTTGTACGCCTTGCGTCTCAGGGTCACGTTGGTCCCAGTCTTTCAGACGAATAAAGGCAATCCCTGAGTTCTGACCACGCCCTGAGAAACTGAACCCGGCCGCCGCAAACATGGACTCCACCGAATCGCTTTCGTTATCCAGGAAGTGATCTTCAATCTTTTTCAGTACCTCAACCGTCTGCTCCTGCGTCGAGCCCACCGGCAATTGCACCAGAGTAATCAACATGCCCTGATCTTCTTCTGGCAGAAACGCCGTCGGCAAGCGCATAAAGCCGACCACCAGCACGCCCACAATCAGCAGATACATCAGCAGGTAACGACCCCAGTGGCCGATAATTTTACCCACCGTGTTACGGTAGCCCTCAGTGGCTCGGGCAAAACTACGATTAAACCAGGCGAAAAACCCACGTTCGGCATGCCCGGTGTGCGGCTTCAATAACGTTGCACACAGAGCCGGAGTAAGAATCAGCGCCACCAATACCGACAACGCCATGGCCGACACAATGGTGATCGAGAACTGCTGATAAATCGCACCGGTTGATCCGGGGAAAAACGCCATGGGGACAAACACCGCCGACAGCACCAAAGCAATGCCCACCAAGGCGCCGGTAATCTGGCTCATGGATTTGCGTGTAGCTTCCACCGGGCTCAGCCCTTCTTCCGCCATGACCCGCTCAACGTTTTCGACCACCACAATGGCGTCGTCCACCAAGAGACCAATGGCCAGCACCATGCCGAACATGGTCAGGGTGTTGACCGTAAAGCCAAAGGCATACAAGACCGCAAACGTACCCAGCAAGACCACCGGTACGGCAATGGTTGGGATCAGGGTAGCGCGGAAGTTCTGTAAGAAGAGATACATGACCAGAAACACCAGACCGATGCCTTCAAACAGGGTTTTCACAACTTCGGTAATGGAGATTTCAACAAACGGCGACGTATCGTAGGGATAGCTGATGGCCAGGCCGTCAGGCATGTACTCACTTAATTCGGCAATGCGTGCTTTGACTTGCTTGGCCGTATCAAGCGCATTCGCCCCGGTCGCGAGACTGACGGCCAGACCAGCCGCTGCTTTGCGATTAAACCGACCTTCAACCGCGTAAGACTCTGAGCCTAATTCAATGCGTGCTACATCGGCCAGCGTCACCCGGGAGCCGTCTTCCGTCACCTTCAGGAAGATCTCACCGAATTCTTCCGGGGTTTCTAATAAAGTCTGCACCAGTACCGACGCATTCATCTGCTGGCTGCCAATGGCGGGCAAGCCACCCAGCTGACCACCGGCCACCTGATTGTTCTGCACGCTGATAGCTTGCGTCACGTCGGTTGGTGTCAGGCGATATTGATTCAGTTTGTTTGGATCGAGCCAGACGCGCATGGCGTACTGAGAACCGAACAAGCGCGTGGTGCCGACCCCCTCGGTACGTGCAATGGGCTTCTGGATATTGGCACCGATGTAATCGGCGATGTCCGAGCGCGACATGCTGCCGTCTTCGGAAGTAAAGGCCACTACCATGAGGAAGCCGTCAGAGGACTTGCTGACCTGCACGCCCTGCTGCTGTACCGCCTGTGGTAGACGCGGTGTGGCCAGTTGCAGTTTGTTCTGCACCTGTACCTGAGCGATGTCCGGGTCAGTACCCGCGGCAAAGGTCAGGGTAATCTGAGCGTTGCCCGACGAGTCACTGCTTGAGGCCATGTACAGCAGGTTATCGATGCCGTTCATCTGCTCTTCAATGACTTGAGTAACGGAATTCTCAACCGCCTGTGACGAGGCACCGGGATAAGTTGCCGACACCGTCACCTGAGGCGGGGCAACTTTAGGGTACTGCTCTACCGGCAGGTTCGTGATCGATAAGGCACCTGCCAACATCAGAATGATGGCGATAACCCAGGCAAAAATCGGGCGATCAATAAAAAAGCGCGCCATTCAACTTACTCCTGTTCTGCCTGAGACAGTGTTTGCTGCTCGGCGATCACGTCGACCGGGGTTACTGGTGCGCCCACGCGAATCTTCTGCAAGCCATCCACAATCAAACGATCGCCAGCGCTCAAGCCGGAGCGGATCAACCACTGGTTTCCCACGGCTTTCTCAGGCTCGACCTGACGCTTCTCAACCAGATTGTTGTCACCAATCACCAATGCGGTTGCCTGACCGTTCGGTTCGCGGCTGATACCCTTCTGCGGTACAACGATGGCGTTTTCGCGTTCGGCTTGTGGCAAGCGCGCACGTACAAACATGCCCGGCAGCAACTCACCATCGGGGTTTGGCAACAGCGCACGTAAAGCGACGGTGCCGGTGTTTTCATCCACCGCGTATTCGGAAAACTGCAGCGTCCCTTTGTGGCCATAGACACTGCCGTCATGCAGCGCCAGTGTCACACTGGCAGACGCCTCGCCTAAGGTTTCCAGACGACCACTGGCCATGGCTGAACGTAAAGCACGCAGCTCATCGTAGGATTGCGTCAGGTCGACATAAATCGGATCAAGCTGGCGGATGGTCACCAACGCCTGTGTCTGATTGGCAGTGACCAACGCCCCCGCCGTCACAGTGGAGCGACCAATGCGACCGTCGATGGGAGCGCGGATGGTGCTGTATTCGAGATCAATCTGATTGGCGTCCATCTGTGCCTGCGCCGCAGCTAAGCGCGCTTCGGCCACACGCTTGGCGATGTCCGCGTCTTCAATTTCCTGCTGACTGATGGCCGACGACTCGCCCAACGTGCGATAACGCTTGGCCGTTAACCGCGCCGATTCCAGACTAGCCTCAGCATTGGCCAATTCTGCTTTGGCACTGGCCAGCGCCGCCTGATAACGCTTGCTGTCGATCTGATACAAGGGCTGCCCGGCACTGACCGTATCGCCTTCGTTGAATAATCGTTTCTCGACAATGCCCGTCACCTGCGGACGAACCTCAGCCACCTGAAATGGCGTGGTCCGCCCCGGCAATTCATTCACCAGCGTAAACGACTGAGATTTCACGGTCAGATAGCCAGCCGCAGGCGGCGGTGGTGCTTGTCCGGCCGCGGCGCTGGACGCCTCATCATTACCGCAAGCCGACAGTAACAGTGTGGTGGCGACGAGCCACAGCGGAAGAGTGAAAGAAGAACGCATTCAGAGCCTCACGGGACATTGGGATGAGATCGACTCACTATACATACATGCAAGAATGTATGTATAGTATGCAACAGTGTGTTGCCATTTACCCACCAGTGAACCCAATGCCTCGTCGAACCAAAGAAGAAGCGCTACAAACCCGCGAATCCATCATCGAAGCCGCGGCGGTACTGTTCCATGACAAAGGCGTGTCATCGACCTCCCTCAATGACATTGCCAACGAGGCCGGTGTGACGCGCGGTGCCGTCTATTGGCACTTCAAAAACAAAGGTGACATTTTTGAGGAAATCGTGGATCGGGTGATTGCCCCGTTGAATGTTTTCCACGATCAGATCGAAGATCCGAACGAGCCAGATCCCCTGGGGCGCTTCCGCGCGTTGATGGACTTCCTGATGCAGGAGTTGGCGCATAACCCGACCCTGCGTCGCGGCTTTACCATCGCCTTTCTGAAATGCGAACAAACCGACGAAAACGCCGCCATGGTGGCCCAGCATCGCCGCAATTTTCTTAATGGATCGGAACGCATCAGCAAAGCACTCGAAAATGCCATTGCTCACCAGCAACTGCCTGCCGACCTCAACATTGAATACGCCGTGGTACAACTGCACGTACAACTCACCGGCCTGATTTACCTGTGGCTCCTGATGCCCGACGTCTGCAACTTTGAACGCGCCAGCGCCCACATCCTCGACGTCTACTTTGCTGGCTTAAGGCAAAACTTTCTCTGAACACCCTGCCACTCAAGCGACCGACAAATAACTGTCTGCTAACTCATGGGAAAGCCCTTACATATCGAGCGCGCACAAAAAAACCGGCCCTTGTGAGGCCGGTTTTAATTGCCACCCGATAAGGTCGCAATGTTCTTGATACCGCGCGATACACTGAATACCACGTATCTCTCGTATCTCTGCACTCTATTCGATTGCTGAACGAGCGTGCGCTTCTACAGCCAGACTAAATTGCACTCTGAGGGCTGTTCGGTCGCGGCGCTGTTTTTGATGGTCTGCAATCTGTTCGATGATTGAACAAGGCGTGGGCTTCGACGTGTAGTTCGCCTACACGAGAAGCCCGCACTCAAAATGCACGACATCGGATACATGAGGTAATTGCAAACTGAGGGCAGTTCAGTCGCGGCGCTGGTTTCGACGTGTAGTTCACCTACACGAGAAACCAGCAACAAAGAATGAACAACCTCAGGAAGCAATTTTTACATCATGCCGCCCATACCGCCCATTCCACCCATACCACCCATGTCCGGAGCAGCCGGCGCATCCTGAGGAATCTCAGCAACCATGGCTTCGGTGGTAATCATCAGACCAGCAACGGACGCTGCTGCCTGCAGAGACGAACGGGTTACTTTGGCTGGGTCGAGAATACCCATTTCGATCATGTCGCCGTATTCGCCAGTCGCCGCGTTGAAACCGAAAGAGCCTTCGCCTGCTTTCACTTTATCAACCACGACGGAACCTTCGGCACCGGCGTTGCCTGCGATCTGACGAATCGGTGCTTCCATGGCACGCAGTGCCAGAGTGATACCAACGTTCTGATCTTCGTTGTCGCCTTCGACGGCAACGTTAGCCAGAGCACGTACCAGGGCAACACCACCACCGGCAACTACGCCTTCTTCTACCGCTGCGCGGGTCGCGTTCAGGGCGTCGTCAACACGGTCTTTTTTCTCTTTCATTTCTACGTCAGAACCGGCGCCTACATTGATCACGGCGACACCGCCGGCCAGTTTCGCAACGCGTTCCTGCAGTTTTTCTGTGTCATAGTCTGAAGTAGACGCAGCGCTTTCAGCACGGATCTGCTCAACACGAGCGTTCACGTCGGCTTGCTGGCCGGCACCATCAACAACGACGGTGTTTTCTTTGCTGATCACAACCTTGTTGGCGGTACCCAGCATTTCCAGCGTTGTGGTTTCCAGAGACATGCCCACTTCTTCGCTGATGACCTGACCACCAGTCAGGATAGCGATGTCTTGCAGCATGGCTTTACGACGGTCACCGAAGCCTGGTGCTTTTACGGCAGCGACTTTGAAGGTGCCACGCAGGTTGTTCACAACCAGTGTTGCCAGCGCCTGACCTTCTACGTCTTCTGCAACAATCAGCAGAGGACGGCCTGACTTAGCCACGTTTTCTAGTACTGGGATCAGTTCCTGCAGGTTGTCGATTTTTTTGTCGACCAACAGGATCAGAGGGTTATCCAGTTCGGCGGTCATTTTTTCCTGGTTCGTCACGAAGTACGGTGACAGGTAACCACGGTCGAACTGCATGCCTTCAACCACGTCCAGCTCGTCGGCGAAGCCTTTCGCTTCTTCAACGGTGATCACGCCTTCCAGACCGACTTTGTCCATTGCATCGGCAATCATCTGACCCACTTCGGCGTCAGAGTTTGCAGAAATAGTACCTACCTGAGCGATGGCTTTGCTGTCTTTGCATGGCTTCGCCTGTGCGGCCAGCTGCTCAACCACAGCGGCGGTCGCTTTATCGATACCGCGCTTAAGATCCATTGGGTTCATACCCGCGGCAACGGCTTTCAGGCCTTCGTTGACGATGGCTTGTGCCAGTACGGTCGCAGTAGTAGTACCGTCACCCGCTTTGTCATTCGCTTGTGACGCAACTTCTTTCACCATCTGTGCGCCCATGTTTTCGAACTTGTCTTCCAGTTCGATTTCTTTTGCAACAGACACACCGTCTTTGGTGATGGTTGGGCCACCGAAGGCCTTGTCGAGAACCACGTTACGGCCTTTAGGGCCCAGAGTAACTTTTACTGCATCGGCCAGGATGTTTACGCCGTCGAGCATTTTGCTGCGTGCGTCATTACCGAACTTAACTTCTTTTGCTGCCATGATGTAATTCCTTAATTCAAAGTGGATTTGTTAAATCGAAGCGGATGACACTTAGCCTTCGATCACACCGTAAATTTCGCTCTCGCTCAGAATCAGCAGTTCTTCGCCGTCCAGGGTGATGGTGTTCGAACCAGAGTATTTACCGAACACTACGGTATCCCCTACGGAAACAGCCAGAGCCTGCACATCACCGTTATCCAGAACTCGGCCATTACCGACGGCAACCACTTCACCCTGATTCGGCTTCTCAGCCGCAGCACCCGGTAACAGGATACCGCCAGCGGTGGTTTGCTCTTCTTCCTTGCGACGAACTACGACGCGATCGTGTAAAGGACGGATTTTCATTTGAAGTTCTCTCCAATGTGTATGCAATGTTGTTGCGTTGTTTGAAACCTACCCTTGTGGGCAGTCCCATAAGCTGTGGTTTGGTTTATTGGGGTCGGTGATCTAATTTCAACACCCCGGCCGAAAAAATTTTCAGGTCTGAACTTGTTGCTCAGCCTGTTCTTTCCGGCTTGTTATTTGTTCAGTCTTCGCGTTTCAGTCTTCTCTTTTGTAGTCGCCTTCAATCACGTCGCCGCCCTGATTGCCCGATGACGGACGACCAGTACCCCGCGAATAACGATGTGCCGCGCTTTCTGACGCATTTTCTGAATAGATGCTCTCAGAGTACGTCGTGTGTTGCGTGTTGTGCATGCTGCCCATCATCTGCGGCTTAAAACGCTTAAGCAGTGATTGCGCCATGACACCACGTGCGCCCGGCAACAACAGGCTGAAACCAAAGGCATCGGTGAGGAAGCCCGGGGTCAGCAACAAGGCCCCCGCCAGCGCCAGCAAAAACCCCTCGGCCAGCTCCTGAGCAGGTAGCGCCCCTTGCTGCATGCGCTCACCGGCACGCATCAGAGTGGCCAGGCCCTGCGCTCGCAACAGGCTGACACCAATAATCGCGGTCAGGAAAATCAAACCAAAGGTAGGCAGTACCCCAATGGCGCCGCCCACTTTGATCAGGACAGCGAGTTCGGCCATGGGCACCAGAATGAATATGAGTAATAAAGGCACAACAGACTCCGTATCGGTTCAGAGGGATAGATGGGGATGATGCGTGTGATTACAACCCTGTCTGATGACGATGAGAACAGAGGGTTCCTTCCGCATAGAACGACGCACTCAGCGGCCTGTCTGGTCGCATACGGGTTGGGGAGCGTACGATAGCGCCGACGATGACCTCACCAAACGCCGTGACGCATTTGGGACCGCATGGCCCGTAATTTGTCCCTTTTTGCCCTATTCTTTCGATCCCCCACAACGGATAGTGCCTGCGTTGTGAAATTTTGGAGAAAAAAATGGCCACCGAACACTTTGATGTATTGATTGCAGGCGCGGGCCTTTCAGGGATTGGGGTTGCTTGTCATCTGGCACAGAAGTGCCCCGATAAATCGGTGGCCATCCTCGAGGCACGTGATGCCATCGGCGGTACCTGGGACCTGTTCCGCTATCCGGGCATTCGCTCCGATTCGGACATGTTCACGCTGGGCTACCGCTTTAAGCCCTGGACCAGTGATAAAGGCATTGCCGACGGTGGTGATATCCGCGAGTACATTCGCGAAGCCGCCCGTGAAAACCGCGTCGATGAAAAAATCCGTTTTGGCCATAAAGTGGTCAGCGCCGACTGGAACACCCGCGATAAACTGTGGACACTGACGGCCGACGTCAACGGCGAAACCCGTGTTTACACCGCGAAGTACATCGTTGGCTGTACTGGCTACTACGATTACGACGAAGGCTTCACGCCGGATTTTGACGGCCTCGACGACTATCAGGGGCAGGTCGTACACCCGCAATTCTGGCCAGAAGATCTCGACTATCAGGATAAAAAAGTGGTGGTGATTGGTTCTGGCGCCACGGCCGTGACTCTGATTCCGTCGATGTCACGCGAGGTCGAAAAGATCACTATGCTGCAGCGCTCGCCAACCTACATTGTGCCAGTGCCAAGCAAAGATAAACTGGCAATCCGCCTGCGTAAGTTCCTGCCAGAAAGCTTTGTTTACAGCATTATCCGCAGCCGCAACATCATGCTGACCATGGCGTTCTACAACTACTGTAAGCGCTTCCCTCAGAAAGCACGCGACTTTATCTTCAACTTTAATAAGAAGATCCTGCCGAAAGATTTCGACATGTCGCACTTCACGCCTAAGTACAACCCTTGGGATGAACGTCTCTGTGCCGTGCCTGGCGGTGACCTGTACAAGGCCATCTATAAAGGCAAAGCCGATGTTGTGACGGATCATATCGATCGTTTTGTGGATAACGGCATTCTGCTCAAATCGGGCAAAACACTGGACGCCGATATCGTAATTACCGCCACCGGCCTGAAGGTGGTGGTGTTAGGTAAAATTCAGGTCACGCTGGATGGCAAGCCGTTCGATGTGACCGATAAGATGAGTTACCGCGGCGTCATGTTTGAAGGCATTCCTAATGCGGCCATGGTGTTTGGTTACACCAACTCATCCTGGACGTTGAAAGCCGACCTGATTGCCGATTACTTCTGCCGCGTGGTGAAGTACATGGATAAAGAAGGTTTTGATGAAGTGATTCCGGTCAACGACGATCCGACCATGGCGAAGAAATCTTTCATTGATCTGACCTCTGGCTACATTGCCCGAGTCAAAGATCAGCTGCCGAAACAAGGCACTAAAGGCGCCTGGAAACTACACCAGAATTACTTCCGTGACTGGATTTCTCTGCGCGCGAGCAGCATTCGCGCCAAAGAACTGCAATACGGTCGCAAATAAGGCGCGCTCTGCGCCATTCATACCGTATTTCCGCACTTGCTCCAGCAAAGCGGACATAGCTGACACCCGGCCATCGCGCCGGGTGTCTCGGTTATACTTAACCGTTCTACTTCTTATCACGCTCCTGTTGGAGGCTCTATGAATATTCAGGGCAGTACCATTGCCATTACCGGCAGCGGCCAGGGACTCGGACGCGCTATGGCGGTTGAACTGGCGCGCAAAGGCGCTCGCATCGCCATTATTGATATGAACCCAGAGGCCATGGAAGAAACCCAGCGTCTGGTGAAAGTGATGGGCAGCGAGGCGCGTTGCTACGTGTGCAATGTGGCTGACGAAGCGTCCGTCGTCGATACTTTTAACGCCATCGTTGCGGATTTTGG
>JAYYHP010000202.1:0-6057 GCA_036148335.1 Pseudomonadota bacterium | reverse complement strand
AGCAACCGACTGGATGCTCACCGTGCGAAAGTGGCGTACCACTTTGAACGCATCGTGGATCACGAAGACGATACCGAGCAACGCCCCGAAGAAGCCTGGACCGACCTGTGGCATGGCGACTGGTCCGAGCAGCGTCGCGAGGCCTGGCTGGCGGAGCATCCTTGCCCGCACTTTGATGCCATTGAGGAGCAGCTAACCAAATTCCGCTCCAGTCGAGCGGTCGACAACATGCAGCAAATCGGCCGCGAGCGACTGGAAGCCCTGATGCCCCTGGTACTTCAGGCCGTATGGACTCAGGAAGATCCTGCCATCACTCTCGAGCGGGTACTGGCCTTACTGGACGCGGTCTTACGACGCACCGCCTATCTGGTCCTGCTGAGCGAAAACCCACAAGCGCTGGCGCAGTTAGTGCGCTTATGTTCGGCCTCCAGCTGGGTGGCCGATTACATTCGCCAAACTCCTGTGCTGCTCGACGAACTGCTGACGCCGGACACTCTGTATCGACTTCCCGAACCGGATGAACTTGCCGAGGAGCTGCGCCTGCGTCTACTGCGTATCGATGCCGATGACCTCGAGCAGCAGATGGATCAACTACGACAATTCGTGCGCGCCCACAAACTGCGTGCGGCCGCCTGTGAAGTGGCCGACCAACTGCCCCTGATGCGCATCAGTGACTACCTGACGCGACTGGCGGAAACGGCCATGACCGTCGTCATGCAACTGGCATTCGAGCAGATGGTCGCCAAATACGGCTACCCGACCGACGCTAAGGGCGAAGCTGTGTTGCAACCGGAGTTTCTGGTCGTTGGCTACGGCAAAGTCGGCGGTCTGGAGTTGAGTTATAGCTCGGATCTGGATCTGGTGTTCCTTCATGGTGGCCATCGCAATGGCTACACCACCGGCGAACGCTCGCTGGATAATGGCGTGTTCTACACCCGCATGGGCCAGCGCATGGTGCACATTTGCACCACACAAACCCGCTCCGGGGATCTGTATGAAATTGACTTACGCCTGAGGCCGTCGGGTAATTCCGGCATGATCGTCGCGTCCATGCGCGCCTTCGATGAATATCAGCAGAAACACGCCTGGACCTGGGAGCATCAGGCGCTGGTGCGTGCCCGTGCTTTATGCGGCGATCCCGCGCTGAGTGCCCATTTTCAGCAGACCCGCAAGCAGATACTGACGCAACCCCGCGATCTCAGTGCGCTGCGTGAAGAAGTGCGAGCCATGCGACAAAAAATGAGGGATAATCTCGGTTCCAAAGATACGAGCGGTCAGCGGTTCCACCTGAAACAAGATGAAGGGGGCATTGTTGATATCGAGTTTCTGGTTCAATATGGCGTACTGGCCTGGTCACACCAGCATCCTGCCTTACTGCAGGTCACCGATAACATGCGGTTGCTGGAGGCCTTTGCCCAAGCCGGTCTGATGACTCCACAAGACTGTCAGACCCTGCAGGACACCTACCTGTCTTACCGAGCCGAAACTCACCGGCGTGCATTGCAGACACAACCCTTGCTGCTGGATTCAGAAGCACTGAGTGCACTGGATTTTAATGCACGGCGTCACGATGTGACCCGACTGTGGAAACGCTGGCTGGAATCCGTTGGTTCACACTAACGGCCAGACTTACTGAATTAATTAACGAATGAGGTCCTTATGCTTCCTTCCATGGCAGACCGCGATGGTCTGATCTGGCTTGACGGCGAGTTGGTTGACTGGCGCGATGCCAAAGTTCACGTCCTGACTCACACCCTGCACTACGGCATGGGCGTCTTTGAAGGTGTGCGGGCTTATGAAACCGATCAGGGCGCGGCTATTTTCCGTCTCCAGGAGCATACCGATCGCCTGTTCCGCTCAGCCCACATCCTGAACATGGAACTGCCCTTCAGCAAAGAAGAGCTGAACAACGCTCAACGTGCTGCCGTGCGTGAAAACAACCTGAACAGCGCCTACATCCGCCCAATGGCTTTTTACGGCTCAGAAGGCATGGGACTGCGCGCTGACAACCTGAAAGTGCACGTCATGATTGCTGCCTGGGAATGGCCAGCCTACATGGGCGAAGAAGCCAAAACTCAGGGCATCAAGATCCGTACATCCAGCTACACCCGCCACCATGTGAACATCACCATGTGTAAGGCGAAAGCGAACGGTAACTACATCAACTCCATGCTGGCCTTGCGCGAAGCCATCGACAGCGGTTGTGAAGAAGCCCTGCTGCTGGACAACGAAGGCTATGTAGCAGAAGGCTCCGGCGAAAACTTCTTCCTGGTACGTGATGGCATCATCTACACCCCAGAGCTGACGTCATGCCTCGACGGCATTACCCGCCGCACCATCATCGAAATGGCCGAATCTCAGGGCTACGAAGTCCGCGAGAAACGTATTACCCGTGATGAAGTGTACGTTGCCGATGAAGCCTTCTTTACTGGTACCGCCGCAGAAGTACTGCCGATTCAGTCACTGGACGGTCGCAAGATCGGTGAAGGCCGACGTGGCCCTGTCACCGAGAAGTTGCAGACCATGTACTTCGATACTGTGACTGGCAAAGACCCGTTCAATGCCGAGTGGCTGACGCACTGTAAATAAGTGCTGAGTTACGATTGATGTAACGGCTGAACGAATTCTGAAGTAAAAGCAAAAAAGCCCCGGGCGTTACCGCCCGGGGCTTTTTTATTTCAAGGCCACCATGCTAAGCAGCCACCCTACCGATCACGACTTCATCCCGTTGACACTCCATAACCTGACCATCATCTATAAATTGCTCGGTCCAGACATCGATACCAACAAAGCCACCGGTCTCAGGGTTCACCTCAAGGTACACCGTACCTTCAATGCGGTACTCCGCTGCTAAACTTCCAGCCTCGTATTCGATCAAGACCTTATTTCCGACAACCTGAGTAAAGTCGTGTTGAGTCTCATCGAGTTCCAGATACCCCTCTTTCCAATTCACCACGGTGAAATACCGATACGACGACGTATTCGTCACACCATTACAAACCTCTTCACCCCTAGCCTGAACTTCGACAAGATATTCATTAGCCGTCAGGTTCGCAAAATCCCGGTTAAGCTCTTCTACGGTTAACTGAAATCGACCCTCTCCTCGATATGACGTCACAGTAATGTCGTAATCGACTGCTTCAGCATAAAACACAACCTGCTCAAAAGAGGTGCGGCCGTTACTTTCGTAGGTAGTTTCACCATAACTAACAGACAGATTCAGATTTTCCACCTCTGACTCCAGTGTCACCAAC
Source organism: Pseudomonadota bacterium (assembly GCA_036148335.1). Taxonomy (GTDB): domain Bacteria; phylum Pseudomonadota; class Gammaproteobacteria; order Pseudomonadales; family Oceanobacteraceae; genus Thalassolituus. The sequence goes on along the minus strand of JAYYHP010000202.1, from coordinate 2,803 downwards.
ACCCACACTGGCTCAAGGTTTGAAAAAATCAGACCGGTGCCAAAGTCTTCGGAAGCGTCAGTAATTACTCGCTGATTGAGACTTAATTGGTCACTGTACACAGTTTCAACCACTGCCGGCGAACCACGGCCAGCAAGACCGTCAGCCACTGGAAGTACATCTTCTTCGATGACATCACTGCTCTCACCGCCACACCCAGCCAAAGTACTCGCTAAAAACACGATACTGCAGCAGGCAAATACTCTCTTCCACATATTCATAACAACACCTCGTATGACCTCACTAGATTAGCAGCGATATCCACTTTAGTAATACCGGCGGAGACACAATTTTGATGAATATCGCAATCGACGCGAACCACTGACGAGATAAACTTAGCTAACCCGCCTTCTCCCGACGCTTAGTCGCAGTCCGTTTTCGTCTTGTCGAACTGGACTTCGTCCCCCGGCTGCCAGTAGATCGACGTCGTGCACCCGACTCAGTTGCAGTCATTCGCGGCATCTGTGTTTCCCGAGCCAGTTGAATCAGCTGCTGCAATTGCGAATTCAACGACGTCATAAAGGTGGCATAGCCGTACTGCCTCTGACTGATCGCCTCTAAAGCCTTCTCCCAGCGCGCCGTGGTGTCAGGCAGCGTCGTCACCTCCGGCAAGGCCTGAATTAATTGTTTGCCTGTTGCGGTCGCCATAATGTTCTTGCCCTGACGCTGTAGAAACTTTCGTTTAAACAGAAGCTCGATGATACTGGCGCGGGTCGCTTCCGTGCCTAAGCCATCGGTCTCTTTGAGAACGCTACGTAATTCGGCGTCTTTCACGTAACGTCCAATGCCAGTCATGGCGGCCAGTAAGGTCGCATCGGTAAAGTGCTTCGGCGGCTCCGTGTGCTTTTGCTCAACGGACGGCTCACCACTCCATAACGTTTGACCTTCAGTGAGCACAGGCAACGGCGGTTTTACGTTTTCTGCGTGAGGTAGCAGGGTCTTCCAACCCAACGCCAGGGTATCACGCTGTTTGGCCATAAAGGTGCCACCCGCAATCGTTAATACAATACGAGTGTCTGTATATTCGAAAGGTGGACAAAACTGCATCAGATACTGTCGCGCAATGAGTTTATACACTCTAAATTCGTTAGGAGGCAGGCTTCCTGAATATTGCTTTTGGGTAGGGATAATCGCGTGATGGGCACCGGTTTTAGCGTCATTAAACGCCGCCGACTTCAGCCGATGATTAACGATTTCAAACCAAACCCCGGTCTCTTTTAAAACACTTTTAATTCCGGAAAAAACAGACTCTGCTTCGCGATGATGTTCCGCAGGTAAGTAGCGACAATCGGATCGTGGGTAAGTGATTAATTGATATTTTTCATACAAATTCTGACAAGCATCCAATACCTGCTTTGCCGACAAATTAAGTGCTTTGGCCGCATCAATCTGAAGAGCAGATAAGTTATAGGGTAAGGGAGCACGCTGCTTGGCTTGTTTCGTGTCGTAGGCGCTGACGGTCGCTGGCTGCTGGCGAATCCGGGAGGCAACGTTCTCCGCCATTTTATGTTTCTGTACTCTGCCATCGTCGTCCTGATGCGGACGGCAAGCTTCACTTGGCTGCCAGGTAGCGTAAAAGCTCAAAGGAACCTGCTGAGAAAGGTGTATTGCCGCCTTCACGTCATAAAAAGGCCGACTGACAAACGCACGAATCTCCTCATCACGACGCACGACCAGCCCAAGCACAGGAGTCTGCACCCGTCCGACCGACAGTACGCCGCAGTTTCCGGCTTGTTGGCCTTTAATCGTCCAGGCGCGTGTCTGGTTGATACCGTACAACCAGTCGGCACGACTGCGCGCCAACGCTGACACCGACAGGGGGATAAACTCCCGGTTATCACGTAAGTTATCTAACGCACGTTTTACGGCACTGGGGTTCAGGTCGCTGACCAAGAGTCGTTTAGCCTTCTGGCGTTTGCTGTCACTGACCTTGAGATAATCCAGCACCTCGTCCACCAGCAACTGGCCTTCCCGATCGGGGTCACCGGCGTGCACAATCTCGGACGACTGCTTCACCAGCTTACGCAAGACGGTCAGTTGTTTCCGTGTTTTTGGTTTCGGCTGAAGTTGCCACTGCTCAGGCATGATCGGCAGGTGATCTAAGCGCCATTGCTTATATCGGGCGTCGTAGGCTTCAGGCTCGGCCTGCTCCAGCAGGTGACCAATGCACCAGCTGACCACATCGCCATTGCCGACCCGGATGCAGCCGTCTTCTTTCTGATGAGGTTTTGGCAACACCTGTGCAATCGCACGGGCCAGACTGGGTTTTTCGGCTATGTAGAGTCGCATATGGGAGGGCTATCGGCTCTGTCCCGATAGCCTCACGTCGTTAACTGTATGAATGCACAGTAGTTAACCAGTTTGCACTGCCCTTGGCAACTCAGCGGACGTTTACGCCGCCAGCGGTGCACGCGCCCAGATAGCACCGCGGTGGTCGTGGTAGAGGTCACGCACCCACTGCATGGCAGGGCTGTCAGCCCAAGCCTTTGCCGGTGCTGCCATTTTGGTACGGAAATCTTCAGAGCCATAAATAGGATGCTCTGGCGGGCATGCCAAGGGTGCCAGTAGAGAAGCCGCCGTAATGTCAGCAATACTCAATTGGTCACCCACCAGATAACGTTTATCGGTTATTTCCTGCTCGAGCCATTTGATGGCGGCATCGATCTTTTTCTCGGCTCGCGCGACGTCTTTTTTATTAATTTTTAATTTTAATTTAAAAACGAATTTAATCACCGGATAGGTCGCGCGCAGCAGCGCCTCTTCC
>JAYYHP010000201.1:0-2633 GCA_036148335.1 Pseudomonadota bacterium | reverse complement strand
CAAGCTCAGATGAGGTATCCACACGAGAGAGCAATTTGTGATGCTCGGTTGAGCCGTCTTTGCGCTTAATCGTCAGCGTCACAGAACCACGCGGTTGCAGGGCATCAATGCCCGCCAGATCGAAGGTCTCAGAGCCATCCAGATTCAGAGAACCCAGTGTCACGCCTTCCGGCAGTTGCAGAGGCAGTACGCCCATGCCCACCAGGTTAGACTTGTGAATACGCTCGAAGCTTTCAGCAATGATGGCTTTCACACCCAGCAGCGCAGGGCCTTTCGCCGCCCAGTCACGGGAGGAGCCAGTACCGTACAGCTTGCCGCCAAATACTACCGATGGCGTGCCTTCCTGCTGGTAGCGTGAGGCCGCATCGTAGATCGACATCTTTTCAGCGTCGCCATTGGCGTTGTAGTAGTTTGTTACCGCACCTGTGGTGCCAGGCAGCATCAGGTTTCGGGCTTTTACGTTGCCGAAGATGCTGCGCAGCATTACATGGTGGTTACCACGGCGAGCGCCCAGAGAGGTCAGGTCATTGGCATCGACACCGATCGACATCAGGTACTCACCCGGTGGAGAGTCAGGGCGGATACGGCTCACTGGCGAGATATGGTCGGTGGTGGTGTTGTCATCACACATCACCAGCATACGAGCGTCGCTGATGTTGTTCAGTGAATCGGCTGGGGTTTCCAGCGCGAAGCCATCGAAGAACGAGATTTCCTGAATGTAGCTCGACTTCTCATCCCACTGATACACAGGGCCAGTCGGGGATTCCAGCTTCTGCCAGGTTTCCGGGCCACCCATGGAGTTTTCATAGGTTTCGCGGAAGGCAGTCGGGTCCATGCACTCGTGCATGGTTTGCGTGATTTCGGCGTTGCTTGGCCAAATGTCTTTGAGGAAAACATCATTACCCTGAGCGTCTTTGCCCAGCGGCTCTTTCGTCACGTCGATATTCACGTTGCCAGCAATCGCCATGGCAATTACCAGCGGTGGCGACATCAGAAAGTTGGTATCAACATCCGGGTGCACTCGGCCTTCGAAGTTACGGTTACCCGACAACACAGAAGACACAATAATGTCGTGGTCACGCAGCGCGGCTTCAATGCTCGGCGCAAGTGGCCCAGAGTTACCCACACAGGTAGTACAGCCGTAGCCTGCCGTGTTAAAGCCCAGCGCATCCAGATGCTCCTGCAGCCCGGCTTTGGTGAGGAAGTCCGTCGCTACCGGTGAGCCCGGAGCCATTGACGTCTTAACGCCGTCTGGCACTTTCAGGCCCAGCTGGTTGGCTTTCTTCGCCAGCAGGCCAGCGGCAATCAGCAGGCCCGGGTTAGAGGTGTTAGTACAGGCAGTAATCGCGGCAATCACGATGTCGCCGTCTTTTAAAGTGCGCTCAGGCAGAGACTGGAAGATACCGGCTTCGTCCGCCTTAACCGGCGTCACTTTCACTTCTTCAGGGGTACGATCGCCTGCGGTAGCGGTTTGCTGGAAGACCTTACCGATGTCACCCAGAGGCAGGCGATCTTGCGGCTTTTTAGGGCCAGCGACAGACGGCTCAACGGTGGATAGATCCAGATGCAGCAGGTCGGTGTAGCGCGGCAGTTTCTGGCCTGCTTTCCACGCCATGTTCTGCGCTTGGTAATACGCCAGTGGTAGGTCGCCATCACGGCCGGTCGCTTTCATATAGTCTGCGGCGATTTCATCAAACGGGAAGAAGCCCATAGTCGCGCCGTATTCAGGCGACATGTTAGCGATGGTCGCACGGTCTGGCAGAGACAGGTTCGCGCTGCCTTCACCCACGTATTCAACGAACTTACCAACCACACCACGCGGGTACTTACGCAGCATTTCAGTGATGGTCAGAACCAGGTCGGTTGCAGTCACGCCTTCTTTCAGAGCGCCCGTCAGCTCAACACCAATCACCTCTGGAGCAAGCATCTCCATCGGCTGGCCCAGCATAGACGCGCCAGCTTCAATACCACCGACACCCCAGCCAACAATACCCAGCGCGTTGGCCATCGGCGTGTGGCTGTCCATACCGATCAGGGTATCCGGGATCATCAGGTCGTCTTGGTCCCCATTCCCCTGAACCAAGTAGCCTTGAGCCAAATACTCCAGGTTCACCTGATGCACGATGCCCGTCTGAGGCGGGATAATACGAATCGTGTTAAACGCCTGCGCACCCCACTTAAGGAAGGCATAACGCTCAGTGTTACGGGCAGCCTCCAGCTCGCTGTTAATACGCAACGACGCAGGGCTACCGGTGTTATCCATCGTCACCGTGTGGTCGATCACCAGATCAGCACGCACCAGCGGCTCAATGATGGAAGGGTTCAGACCCATACGCTCAACCGCAGAGCGCATCGCCGCGAAATCGACGATAGCCGGTGTACCGCTCAGATCGTGCATGATCACACGACCCGCAGTGAACGGAATCTCAACCGGCTCTTGCCCCTGATGCGCAGGCCAGTTACCCAGCGCCTGCAGCTGCTCTACCGTGATGCCGTTTTTACCGACATTACGCGCGATCCCCTCAAGAATAGGGCGCAGAGAGAAGGGCAGTTCATCCAGATTGATGCCTAAGCGTTCGGCGGTGTCTGGCAGGCTGTGATAACGATGAGACGTGCCTGGCAGCGTCTTGATT
>JAYYHP010000200.1:0-6206 GCA_036148335.1 Pseudomonadota bacterium | reverse complement strand
CGTACAAACTGATCGGCGGTCATGCCAAACAGGTTATCGACCGGCGTGAGCAAACACTGACGGTGCAGCTCGGCGCGCGGCAATACCCGCTCAAAGAAGAAACGCGCCGATTCCAGTTTCGCACGATAAAAATCGTCATTCTGATCGGCTGCGTTTTCTGCCAATTCTGGAGCTTGATCAGCCTGTTGAGACTCGAGCGCCAACTGCGAGACCAGTGTCATACGCGCCCAGCCATAAGCCAGCAAAACATAGGATGAGAAGTTTAAAAAGTCGGTGGCGCAGGCCCCGGCTTCTTCCGGATTGCTCGCAATGCGCTGCAACAGGTCGCTCGTTAGCGTGCGCCAGTGAGCGTTGACCGACGTCAGTACGGCAATGTGAGCGCGCAGCCCAGTATTGAGATCGTTGGCTTCACAGAAGGCGTCGATTTCACTTTGCAATTGACCCAAGGCCTGGCCCTGATCGCCCATGACTTTGCGGCGCATCAAATCCAGTGCCTGAATGCCGTTGGTGCCCTCGTAGATTTGCGTAATACGCCCGTCACGTACCAGTTGCTCCATGCCCCACTCACGAATGTAACCGTGCCCGCCGTACACCTGCATGCCTAAATTAGCGGCCTCTGCGCTCATGTCAGTCAGGAAGGACTTCACAATTGGAATCAAGAGTGCCGCACGCACCGCCGCGGATTCGCGTACTTCAGCGTCTGGATGGTGCTGTTCGAGGTCGAGACTTTGCGCAGCCTCATACGCCAGCATGCGGCAACCCTCGACTAAGGTTTTTTGGGTCAGCAACATCCGTCGCACGTCAGGGTGCACAATGATGGGATCGGCCGGTTTTTCTGGCTGTTTAGGGCCAGAGAGTGAACGCGACTGCAGACGATCAATGGCGTATTCCACCGCGCCTTGATAGGCCATTTCACCAATGCCGAGGCCCTGCAAACCCACCTGAAAGCGCGCGTCGTTCATCATGGTAAACATACAGGCAAGGCCGCGGTTTTCGGCACCGATTAACCAGCCCTTGGCGTTATCAAAATTCATCACGCAGGTAGCGGCGGCTTTGATGCCCATTTTGTGTTCAACCGACCCGCATACCGCCGGATTGCGGCTGCCGTCTTCGAGCACTTTGGGCACCAGAAAAAGTGAGATGCCTTTCACACCCGCAGGCGCATCCGGCAATCGTGCCAACACCAGATGCACGATGTTGTCGGTCATGTCCTGCTCACCACCGCTAATAAAAATCTTGGTGCCGGTAATGGCGTAGGAACCGTCGGCCTGAGGTTCCGCCTTGGTGCGTAACAGCGCCAGATCCGTGCCAGCGTGAGGCTCGGTCAGACACATGGTACCGGCCCATTCGCCAGAGATCAGTTTTGGCAGGTAAGCTTCTTTTAACTCGTCACTGCCATGTTTTGACAGTGCGAAAACGGCGCCATCGGTCAGACCGGTATACACCCGGAACGACAAATTAGCGCTCATCATCATTTCCTGAAATGGCGTCGCCAGGGTTAACGGCAGCCCTTGACCACCAAAGTCTTCGCTGCCGGTCATGGACGCCCAGCCGTTGTCGCAAAACTGGCGGTAGGCATCAGGAAAGCCGTCGGGCGTTTTTACTACGCCGTCGGTGAAGGTCACGCCTGCTTCATCACCGCTACGATTCAAGGGGGCTAATACACCCTCGTTAAATTTCGCGCCCTCTTCCAGCACGGCATCAATGATGTCACGCGTGAGGTCATCACGCCCCAGGCGCTGATAATGCGCGGTGAGGTTGAGTACTTCATGCATGATAAAGCGCATATCGCGCAGCGGAGCTTTGTAGGCGGTCATGATTGCTTCTCTCTTCGTAATTATTATTTATTGTTTTTTCTGACACCCGACGGCGGCTAAGCGGCGGTTACCTGCTGAGTCAATTCAGTGAATCTGTCCGTCAGAGGTAACCCGTAGGTATTAAATAGTCGCCAATCAAACGGCAGCGAACGTGCCGCCATTCGCTGCCAGTGTGCGAATTAAGGTCGCCGGTGCCCAGCGTGAGCCATGGTCCTGTTCGAGGACTTCCAGCGCCGCGAGCACGCGATCCAACCCCAGTTCATCGGCATACGCCATCGGGCCACCGCGCTCTTTCGGGAAGCCGTACCCGTTGAGGTACACTTTATCGATGTCGGCACTGGAGCGGGCGATGCCCTCCTCGAGAATTTTTGCGCCTTCGTTCACTAACGCCAGAATGCAGCGCGTGGTGATTTCGTCGTCACTGATGGCACGACGGGTAAAGCCTGCAGCTTCTGACACCTCGACGACCAAGGCATCTACCGCGTCATCGACCAAGGCTTCACGGCTGCCTGCCTCGTAACGGTAATAGCCCTGCGCCGATTTCTGGCCAAATCGCTCCATCTCACACAGACGGTTATCAATGCGAACGTTCATCTCGGCGTCTGAGCCTTCTTCCAGCACGGTTCCGGAAAGCTGACGTGAACGCCACTCAAGATCAATGCCCACCACGTCATACATGCGGAATGGCCCCATGGCCATGCCCCAACTCTGTAGTGCCTGATCGACCTGCGCGGGCAAGGCCCCTTCAAGCAATAAACGGCGCGCCTGAAAGACATAGGGTTCCAGCATGCGGTTGCCGATAAAGCCGTGGCAGTTGCCTGACACCACCGCCACTTTCGATAAGCGCTGTCCCAGTGCTTCGGCCATGGCGATCACCGCTGGTGCGGTCTGTTCGCCACGGACGATTTCGAGCAATTTCATGATGTGCGCCGGGCTGAAGAAGTGCAGGCCCAGTACTTGTGATGGACGCTGAGTCGCCGCCGCTATGGCGTCGATGTCGAGATAGGAGGTGTTACTGGCCAGAATTGCATCGGCATTCAGGGTGTCGTCTAGCTGGGCGAAAATCTGCTTTTTCAGGTCGAGGTTTTCATACACCGCTTCAATCGCGAGCTGTACGTCGGCGATGTCCTGATAATCACCACTAAGGGTAAATCGTGACAGACATGCGTCGGCGTCCGCTTGGCTGATACGCTCACGCTTTACCATGCCCGCATAGACCCCCTCGATGTAGGTCAGCGCTTGCTGGCGGACATCCTGATTGAGGTCGAGTAAAGTGACATGGATGCCAGCATTGGCAAACGAGATGGCAATGCCACGCCCCATAGTACCGGCACCGATGACGGCCACCTGTGAGATCTGATCGGCCTGTGGAAGATTCGCGCTTGGCTGTGATGAAGTCATGTCCGGGTCTCTGTCGTTGTCTTATGCGTTGTCATACTCTGGGACTCAGTACAGCAGATTTGGACCTGCCGTCCTGGGCCTGTGACGGTGCTGATATGCCCTCATTCTGCAAAACGCAGCTGAGGGGATGAAATTAAACTTAGTGATAAAGCTTATTGTGATGGTGAATATCCGCAACTTTGACCTGAACCTGCTGCTGATTTTTGATGCCCTGATGCGCGAGCGCAATGTCTCCCGCGTGGCTGAAAAACTGGCCCTGAGCCAACCCGCCGTCAGCAATGCGCTGAATCGCCTGCGTGCGTTATTGGACGATCCGCTGCTGGTGCGTACCAACCAAGGCATGCAGCCCACGGCCCTGGCACTTGAGCTGGAGACACCGATACGCGATTCGCTGCAACAGATTGAGCACTCGCTGACCGGCCGACATCAGTTCGACCCGGCCACCAGCAAAGTGCGTTTTCGTATCGCCACCACCGACTACGCGGAACTGGCCCTGATGCCGCGCCTGCTAACGGAATTGCGCCGCATTGCCCCCAACATCGAATTCGATATTCACGACCTGCCCCCAGACACGCCCATGCAAGCGCTGGAGGATGCCGATCTGGATTTATGCATCGGTCGGTTTGGGGAGCTGCCTGCGCGTATCCGACGCACGCCCTTTCTAAAAGAGCACTTAGTGGTAGCCTGCGACCAGAGCCACCCTCAGGTGGCCGATAATCTGTCGCTGGACGACTTCCTGCAGTTACGACACATCTGGGTATCTGGTGGGCAACGTCGCGGCGTGGTCGACCTCTGGCTGGATGAGCAGGGCTTGCAGCGGGACGTTGTCATGATCACCCCAAACTACCTGGGGGCGCCTCACCTGATTATTGGTTCCGAGTTGACGGTGGTGCTGCCGAAGCGCATGGCCGACGAGTACGCCCGCTTACTCCCCATCCGATGTGTGCCACTGCCCTTGCCCATCCCACCGTTTGATGTGGACATACTGACCTCAACCTTGCGCAATGATGACCCCGCGCTGCAGTGGTTACTGGGCACGCTCGAGCGACTCGCTCCAGAGCTGTAACGGTTCACGCGTCAGACTGGCAAAACTCACTCTTTAGTTGTACATTACCTATACACAAACAAGAATTTCTGTATAGGTAGTGGCCTTCCATGAAACTGGGCTTGATACTCGGCGACCAATTGACTCTCAGCCTGGCAAGCCTGCGCGTGCTCGACCCAGCTACCGACCGCCTGATCATGGCCGAAGTCCACGACGAAGCCACCTACACACGTCATCACAAACAAAAAATTGCACTGCTGTTCAGCGCTATGCGCCACTTTGCCCAGTCACTGCGGGATCAGGGCTGGCAGGTCGATTACCACCACTACCGTGCCGACAGTGATGCCACCAGCTTGCTTGAGGTCATGTCCCGGGCGGTTAACACCCACCGCCCAGACGCCGTGGTACTGACACAATGCGGTGAATATCGCCTGCAAAACGCCATGGATCGCCACTGGAGCAGCCACTTAGGCGTACCGCTCGAGATTTACGGCGATGACCGGTTTTTCTGTACGACCTCGCAGTTTGCTCAATGGGCCGATGGTAAGAAGCAACTGCGCATGGAGTTCTTCTACCGCGAAATGCGCCGTCAAACCGGCTACCTGATGAAAGACGAGCAACCCGAAGGTGGCCAGTGGAATTACGACGCCGATAATCGCAAACGCTGGGATGGAAAAACGCCGTTTCCAACGCCGCCTCAGTTTGAACGTGACGCTATTGATGAAGACGTCATGGCACTCGTCAGCGAGCATTTTGCCGACCATCCGGGCGAGTTAACGCCGTTTTACTGGGCTACGACACGGGAACAAGCACTGGACGCCTTGTCCTTTTTTATCGAACAGGCGCTGAGTCGTTTTGGTGATTTTCAGGATGCCATGGTGCGGGGGGAACGCGGCCTGTTTCACAGCTTGCTGTCGCCCTACATCAATTGCGGCCTGCTCACTCCTAAAGAAGTTTGTGAAGCGGCCTTAAACGCCTACGAACAAGGCCATATCCCATTAAATGCCTGCGAAGGATTTATTCGCCAGATTATTGGTTGGCGAGAATACGTTCGCGGTATTTATTGGCTGCACATGCCCAGCTACGCCAAAGAAAATACCTTGGGTAATGACCGTGCACTCCCTCGCTATTTTTGGGATGGCGACACCCGTATGGCGTGCATGTCGGATTGCTTTGATAACACTTTTAAACACGCCTATGCCCATCATATTCAGCGCTTAATGGTCACCGGAAATTTCGCGTTAATTACCGGCATCACGCCCGCCGAAATCTGTGACTGGTATCTGGCCGTCTACGCCGATGCCTATGAGTGGGTCGAACTGCCCAACACGCTGGGCATGGTGATGCATGCCGATGGCGGCTATCTGGGCAGCAAGCCCTACGCCGCCTCAGGCAACTACATTCACAAAATGTCGGACTACTGTAAGCAGTGTCATTACTCGGTGAAAACACAGGCGGAAGACGACAGTTGCCCGTTCAATAGTTTGTACTGGCACTTTATTCAGCGCCATCGCGAAAACTTCCAGAAAAATCCACGCATGAGCATGATCTATCGCAGTTTCGAGCGCATGGACGACGATAAAAAACGTCGCATTATTGCCCGCGCCGACCACCTGCTTGATCACCTTGATGAGCTATAAAGCGAGATTCCTATGGTTCACAAAAAAGTAAATTTACCGCAAAAAATCTGCGAATTCTGTGAGCGCCCATTTTGCTGGCGTCGCAAATGGGCCCGCGACTGGGATAACGTGCGTTATTGCTCGCAACGCTGTAAGCGCAGTGCCCGTCCGGCGAATCGAAATGCCACGGATGGAGAGGGTGAAACTGCGGCGACGTCCATAGGAACAGCCATGTATCATCCAGCCCCTCATGCCACCAACGTCCGTGCAAATCTGTGTGCGGCGGCCAGTGTTGAGGATGAGTTCTGATGGCTCAGTTATTGT
>JAYYHP010000199.1:0-14853 GCA_036148335.1 Pseudomonadota bacterium | reverse complement strand
ACGGCGTCCATGCTGAGTGCGCGGATGGCGTTGGCCAGTTCGGTACGGGTGGTCATGTACGACTCCTGAATCACGATTGCTTTGCGTTGTTGACGGCTGTTGTTATCGGGCCGTCGAAAAAGGGGCGCTATTGTCCCCCAAGTGTGGGTGATGGGCAACGCCATCGGGCAGAATTTGACCAGATATTTCGGTAAATGACGCGTTCAGTGGTTAAGGCCCGGCAGCGTATCCACTACGCTTCTTGTACAAGGGCTGAACGCCGCCAGTCTCTTCTCTTGTCTATGGTTTTTGCGCTTACGGCTTTTGCAGAGAAACGCCCGGACTCTTAGCTCCCCGGACTTTTGGCTTCCCGGACTCTTGGTTTACAGGCGATGAATCTCGTAAGCCGCCATATTGACGGCACTGGCGAGGTTCAGTGATTCAATGGCGCCACATCCGGCAATGGTAAAGGGGTGCGGCGCGATGGCTTCGAGCGTATCGCGCGGGACGCCACGGGCCTCGTTACCAAAGATGTAGCAGTCGCAGCCGCGAAATGAAGGATGGCTCATGTGCTCGCCCTGCATGTCGAGGGTGGCGATGTTGCGATAACGGTGCGGTAGGGAAAGCACGTCGACGTCCAGCTCAATGGGCAGATGAAAGATGGCCCCCATGCTGGCCCGAACCACTTTGGGGTTGAAGGGGTCGACACTGTTGGTGCTGAGCAACAGGCGGAAATCGCCGAACCAGCCTAAGGTACGGATGATGGTCCCCAAATTACCGGGGTCCTGAACTTCATGCAGATACACGGCTTTAGTATCGTCAGCAGTGGCCGTGCTACTGACAACATCGCTCATCGCAACGACGGCGATCATGCCCTGAGGGGATTTCGTGTCCGACAGTTGAGCCATCGCTTTGTTGCTGATGACCTGTTTGGTAAATGGCGCTGGAAAGTCTTTGTGCTGCTCGGTCACTAACAGCAGCGTGTTATCACGCAGGGCAGGGCGTTTTTGGCTCGCTCGTTCCAACTCCAGTATCAGATGCTCGCCCTCCACCAGAAACTTACCTTGTTGCTGGCGGTACTTTTTCTGGTGCAATTTACGCAGGTCATCGAGCTTCATTGAGTCACTGTCACTTTTCGGTGAGTAAGAGTTGGGTGCCTTTAAAGATCACCATGATGCCGTTTACTAATGCTTCGCGGCTCAGATGGTAATCATTCACGGCCCAGTTACGGGTTGCCTGAATAATACCACCGACCACGGCATTGCCGAGTACTTCGGTTTCTTCGTCGGTCAGAGGCCACTCTTTCACATAAGCTCTGGAGGCGCCCATCAGGATGACCACGAAGCGACGTATGTAGTCATTGTAAAGCGCATGCATGTGGTCACTCACGCCTTCCGCCTCAAACATACAAACTTTGGCTACTCTTGGGTCTTCCATTTCGGCGAAAAAGTCATTCAGCAGGCGGCTGATGAGATCTTCGGGGAAGGCGCTGCCTGATGACAGGTTGGTCAGCGACTGCTGCAGGCGCGCAAGAATCCCTTGCAGGCAACGTTCGTAGACTTCAATCAAGCATTCCTCCATGGAAGAAAAGCTTTCGTAGAAGTAACGGTCGGTCAGGCCGGCTTCTTTGCAGAGTTTGCGCACGGTCGTGGCATGAAACCCCTCGTTTCCGAACAGGTTCAGGCCTGCTTCCACGAAGCGTTCTCGGCGCTGGGCCGCGCGTTGTTCGGGGGTCATGCCCCGATAGCTGCGGCCGGATGAGGAGGGTGTAGTAGACGTCATTCCGCTATTTGACATCACGTGTCGTCAGAAGTAAAGTGACATTGCCTGTCGTCAGATGGGTAAAATCAGTACAGAGGTAGAACAACAATGAAGCAATACAACATCGTCATTATTGGTAGTGGCTTTGGTGGTCAGTGTGCAGCGATCAATCTGTTAAAACAGGGTCGTGAAGATTTTGTCATCCTTGAGCGTCGAGACTTCATGGGAGGTACCTGGTGTCAGAATACCTATCCGGGAGCGGCGGTGGATGTTCAGTCTCCTCTGTATTCTATTTCGCACGAGCCTTATCCATGGTCGCAGATGTTTGCGACCCAGAAAGAACTTAACGAATACACTGAGCACGTCATTACCAAATACGGTTTGCGCGAGCGTACTCACACCAATTGCAACGTCGCCAAAGTCGAGTGGCAGGACGACATCAGCCGCTGGCACATTCATCTGGAGAACGGTGAAGTCTACGAAAGCCAGTTTATCGTTAACGCCTCTGGCCCGCTGAGCACGCCGGTTATTCCTAACTTTAAAGGTCGCGATGCCTTTAAGGGTAAGTCGTTCCATACCAACGACTGGGATCACAGCTACGACTATAAAGGCAAAAAAGTGGCGATTATTGGCAGTGGCGCCAGCGCCGCGCAGATTATTCCTGCCATCGCCGAAGACGTCGAAGAATTGCACGTATTCCAGCGTACGCCGCACTGGGTGATGCCACGTCACGACAAGAAATTTAAGCCGTGGCAGCGCAGCCTGTTGAAGAACAAATTCATTTATAAATTGCTGCGTTGGGGCATTTACTGGGGCCTCGAGACCCGCATTCTTGGCTTTAAATACAGCGAAGCAGGCCTGAAAGCAGCCGCCCAGAACCCAGCTAAAGCACACATTAAACGCCAGATTAAAGATCCAGAGTTGCGCGCTAAAGTGACGCCGGATTACACCATTGGTTGTAAACGCATTATTTTGTCGAACACTCTGTATCCGGCCCTGTGTCGCGATAACGTGTTCCTGCACGATAAAACGGACGGTATCGACGAAATTACCGAAACCGGCATCAACACCGAGAAAGGCGAGCAGCTCGATCTCGACCTGATCGTCTACTCCACCGGCTACGACGCGACTGACGGCGTGATTTCTTATCCGGTGATTGGTCGCGGTGGCAAAGCCATCAGTGATGTATGGGAAGACTACCCGCGTGCATACTTGGGTACTGTCATTCCAGACTTCCCGAATATGTTTATTGTGACTGGCCCGAATACCGGCATCGGTCATACCTCGGCGATTTTCGTGATTGAAGCGCAGATGAACTACATCATGCAGGCCATTCACCGAGTGCGTGGAGCACACGCCAAATCGATTGAAGTTACGCCAGAAGCGGAAGAACGTTACACCAACCATATCCACAGCGAAATGAAGAAAACCGTGTGGGAAAAAGGTGGCTGTAACTCCTGGTATAAGAGCAAAAGCGGCAAAGTGATCGCGATGTTCCCAGGCTTTAGCTGGAGTTTCTGGTTGCTCGCGAAAAACTTTAAACGAGCGGATCACAACTTCCGTTAATACCTAATAAAACCTGCCAAATGAGGGTGATTTCAGCTGCGATATTGGCTGAAAGCACCCTGTGAATAAAGCTGAGTTGCCGTAGAGTTTGGTATCAAACACGGCAATAAAAACAGACAAAATTCGGGCTTATTAACGTCGTCCGAAGGAGAAAATAATGAAAAATCTGAGTGGTAAAGTTGCAGCGGTGACGGGTGCGGGTTCCGGTATTGGACGTGCACTGGCGATTAACCTGGCCCAGAACGGTTGTAACGTTGCGATCAGCGATGTGAACGAAGCGGGTCTGGCAGAAACCGTCGAACTGATGAAACAGTACCCGGTTAAAATTACCAGTCAGACGCTGGACGTATCCGATAAAGATGCCTTCTATGCGTGGGCCGATCAGGTAGTTGCTGATCATGGCAAAGCCAACCTCGTATTCAACAACGCGGGTGTTGCTCTGGCAGGCACCGTGGGTGACCTGTCAATCGAAGACTACAAGTGGATCATGGACATCAACTTCTACGGCGTACTCTACGGCACCAAAGCTTTCTTGCCACACATGGAAGCGGCTGGTGAAGGTCACATCATCAACATTTCCAGTATTTTTGGTCTGGCATCTCAGCCACTGATGAGCGGTTACAACGCCTCTAAGTTTGCGGTGCGTGGTCTGACCGAGTCACTGCGTCAGGATCTGGATATTGCCGGTTCTTGTGTCAGCACGACCTGTGTACACCCGGGCGGCATTAAAACCAACATCGCTCAGTCGACTCGCTTTAACGAGAAGTCCTCTGAAATCACCGGTGCAAGCGCGGACGATTCAAAAGCTGAATTCGAGCGTCTGTTTATCACCACGCCAGACAAGGCGGCAAAAACCATCATCAACGGCGTTAAGAAAAACAAACGTCGCGTGCTGATTGGCCCAGACGCGGTAGCCTTTGACCTGATGGTCCGTACCTTGGGCTCCTGGTACCAGAAAGTGATTGTCGGTGTGATGAAGCTTCAGGCGAATCAGAACCGCAAGAAGAACAAAGCGGCATAACTGCCGGGTTCTGAATTGAAACGGTTTCTGCACAGAAACTGATTTCGAATTGAAAAAGGCTGCGATTGCAGCCTTTTTTATTGCTCAAAAGAGAGCGGACATTTTGTTATTCAGCAGACTGATTAAAGCTCGTAAACGCTCTTGCAGTAAGCGATGCCAGAAACCAGTGGATATTGCTGGCACACCTGTAAGGTGCAATAAAACTCATCGGTTCGGGCATCAGTAGGGCGTACGACTTCGGGTTCGCCCTGATAGCCTTTGGCACACAGCTCTTTCGCGCGGCGATGCCACAGGCTCGTTAACTCATCGAGTGTGGTTTGTTTTTGCAGTAAAAAGGCCGCACGGCTGTCGTGCCGTACTTCGATGACATGAACGCCTTCGCTGACTTCCTTATTGATGTAGCCACTGGTCTGAATGTCGCCCTTATCCGCGTTGAGATTGACGGATTGATAGCTCAGTGGAGTACAACCGGTTAAAGCAATCAGCAGCAATGGAGCAAAGCGCAGGGCAATCATGGCGAAGGGGCAGGCCTTAGAAATGTGTGGCTAAAATCCTATTCTGCCGCAATTCGTGGCGGAATGCCCCTGCTTAATGTCGCCATATCGCAGCAGGGGCGTGCGCTAATTCACCTGCTCACTGACTAGCTGATGGGACGAAAGCGGGGAACCGTCCCTTCGTCAGTGGTCACGGTTTCCGTAAACATCGCCAGCGGTCGCACCCAATGACTGAAATCTCCGTACAGTGTGCGGTAGTGCACCAGCCATTCTTCGGTTTCACTGTGGCGCACCAGCCCAAAGACCTCATAGTCATTGCCTTTGTAGTGCCGGTAACGACCCGGTGTAATCCCCACCGGACTGGCGCAGTTGTTGGGCGTGTGCTTTGAGTCTGTATTTGACGACATGACTTAGTCTTCCTCCATAGCAAAGCGGACCTGCACGGTCTGGCTGACGGTCTGCTGCTGCACCTGCATTTCTGAACCGGTATCGGCTTTTGCGCTGCGCATCATGGCCATGGGTGCCATCTCCATCATCGGACGAGGAAAGTGGCTGCCTTGCTCCTGAATCCAGAGGACGCCCGTGATCACTTGCCCCAGTGTGGCAGCCATTTCGACGGCCTTCGCTTTGGCTTTTAATAGGGCTAAGGTGCGGGCTTTGCTCTGGTGCTCTTCCGGGTTATCAAAGCCCAGAGCGGTACGTTGCACCTGTAGTTGCTCATCCACCATGATGGCTTCCAGTAGCGCACCATACTGGTCCAGATTACGGAGGGTAACGGTGACTGGGCGCTGTACCGTGTGGCCCGTGAGAGTGCGCTTGCCGTCACGGTCGTACTGCCACTGCGGGTGATTGCTGACCCGGTTAGACTCGATGTCATCGGCCTCAATGCCTAACGCTTTGGCGGTGGTCGTGAGCTGCGAGAAACTCTGATCGACCTGATCTTTGGCCAAGGCCACCGTAGACTCCGTGACACTGAGGGCGATGGATAACGTCAGGAAATCCGGGAATACCTCTACCTCACCTTGTCCGTTAACATCGATGTAGGCGGGCTAAGCATGTGTCTGAGTTGCTAGCGCAGACAGCAGGGTAACTATCAGCAGAGGGGAGGTCACCTTGAGCAGAGGAGAGGCAACCCAAGCGCTCACGTAGCGAGTGAGGTAGCGAGTGAGAGAGTGGTGTGCTGTCTTACGCCCGTTAGTGTGTTCCATGATGTGTCCCTCTTTCGTGAGCTATCAAGCATTCAAGACTGAGTTTTTGCAAACGCCGCCAGTTGTTCAGGCGTTGCTTCTTTCTGGTATTTCTCTTTCCATTCAGCGTAGGGCATGCCGTACACCTTTTCACGCGCGTCATCCATGGTCATGGCTTGGCCGCTGGCTTCCGCTTCTGCGACGTACCATTTTGCCAGGCAGTTTCGACAGAAACCGGCGAGGTTCATTAATTCGATATTCTGAACGTCTTTACGGCTGCCGAGGTGGGCGAGTAATTTGCGGAGTACGGCGGCATCGAGTGCATCGTTAGACATACATTGTGTTCCTGATAGAGGTTGGTGATCGCTTTTTCGATCTTATTGATTGCCAGCGACGGCTCAACAGTGCTCATTAAAAATGCTGGTAGCCCGTTCGTTCAAACGTCAGTTCCTGACCGTTCTGCTGCACGATGACGCGCCCATCCCCAGTCGCCTCGTAAACGCTACCAATGATGTTGCAGTGTTCCAGTCCGGCTGTCAGGGCGCAGGCGCGAATCCGATCACGGGCTGAGGAGGATGCGGTAAACAGTAGTTGATAGTCGTCACCACCACTGAGACATGCATTCCACTGCGGATGTTCCTGAGAGACGGCCGTGGGAATCTGCTGGGCGTCGAGATTCAGATCCACTCCTGAGGCACGTGCGATGTGGTGGGCGTCCTGAAGCAGCCCGTCAGACACATCGATGGCCGCACTGGCGAGACTCAGCAACAAGTGGCCGAAGGCAAGGTGGACGTCAGGATGGTAATAGGCCGCGGTGCGTTCATCGTCCTGGGCGGGGTTGGCCAGCACTGTAGGCAGCGCCAGGGCGGCGTGACCGACCGGGCCGGTCAGCCAGACATCTTGCCCGGGGCGTGCTTTGTGGCGTTTCAGGCCTTGCTCCAGTGGCAGCCAGCCTTGCACCGCCACCGTAACAATCAGTTGTTTGCCAGACGTTGTATCGCCACCCAGCAACGGCAGGTTCAGCGCCTTGGCGGTATCGCGCAGGCCGCGGGCAAAATCATCAATAAAGTCGTTTTGATTGTCGGGCAGGGTCAGGGCCAGGTGAAAGCCTTGCCCAACCGCCCCCATGGCCGCCAGGTCACTGGCGGCACAGCGCAGGGCGCGGCCAGCAATCAGATGAGCCGGTGCGTCTTGGGGAAAGTGCACACCCGCCACCTGAGTGTCGATGCTTTGCGCCAGGGTCGTATCCGAGGGAGGTGCGACCACCGAGCAGTCGTCACCGACACCAAGCAGCACATGCTCCGCCTCGGGATATCCTGAGGCGAAGGCATCACGGATCAGATCGAATTCTGATCGGTTGGCGGACATATCAGCGTTTGCCGCCTTTGATCTCAACCATACGTTCGCGCTGTGCCAGTTTATCGAGCACGCCGTTCACGTATTTGTGTGCATCGGTGGCGCCAAAGGTTTTGGCCAGCTCAACGGATTCGTTGATGACCACTTTGTACGGCACGTCGATGCGGTGGCACATTTCATAGGCACCAAGGCGCAAAATGGCGAGCTCCACCGGGGTGAGTTCTTCCAAGGCACGGTCGAGGAACGGAGAGATCTTGTCGTCGAGACGGCCTTTTTCCTTTGGTACCCCATGCAGAATATCGTGGAAATATTCGACATCGGTTTTGCTCATGTCGTTATCGGTGCGGAATTCCACTTCGATTTCCGCCAGGCTGCTACCGGCAAGTTGCCATTGGTACAGTGCCTGAACGGCAAAACGACGGGCTTTACGGCGAGCCGCAGGGCTGGTTTTCTGGTGGCCAGAGGCGCGGGACATACGATCAGGCCTCCAGTTCTTTCAGCAACGAGACCATCTCGAATGCTGACATTGCGGCTTCCTCGCCTTTGTTACCTGCCTTGGTTCCTGAACGTTCTACGGCTTGCTCAATGCTGTCTACCGTGAGTACGCCGAAGGCAACGGGAATGTCGTATTGCATCGACACAGAGGTCAGACCGCTGGAGCATTCGCCGGCCACGAAATCGAAGTGCGGCGTACCGCCACGAATCACGGCACCTAAAGTGATGATGGCATCGAATTTACCGGTGGACGCGGCTTTTTTTGCTACCAGAGGAATCTCAACCGCACCCGGTGCGCGAATGATGGTGATCTGTTCTTCAGTTACACCATGACGCATCAGGGAATCAACGGCGCCTTCCAGCAGGCTTTCAACGACAAAGGCATTCCAACGACCGACAACGATGGCATAACGGCCGTCGTTGGGTGTCAGGTTACCCTCTATGGTTCGGATGTTTTTCATAACAGATTCCTGTGCTTATGCGTCTTCGGAAAAAGGGAGGTACTCGGTAATTTCCAGATCAAATCCAGAAATTCCGCTGTATTTCATTTCGGAACTCAACAGGCGCATTTTGCGAATGTTCAGCTCACGTAGAATTTGAGAGCCGGTGCCAATGGTCAGGAAGGCACCGCTGCTGTCCGTATTCGGGCTGCGCATGGGCTTAGCGCGACCAAAAAAGTTATCGAGAGACGCGCTGACGTCTTCTTTCTGATCGGCGGATAATAACACCAGTACGCCTTTGCCTTCTTTAGCAATTCGCTCAAGAGCGGCGGTGGATGACCAACTGCCTGACTCGCTGGAGCGCAGGCCCAGCACATCACGGATCATGTTGTTGGTCTGTACTCGAACGAGGGTGGGCTCTTCCGGCTGAATGTCGCCCGTGGTCAGTGCCAGGTGCGTTTCATTCAGGATGGTGTCGCGGAAGGTCACTAAGCGGAAATCGCCAAATTCGGTGTGCGCCTGATCTTCGGCGATCACCTCAATGGTTTTTTCGTTGGCCATGCGGTACTGAATTAAATCGGCGATGGTGCCAATTTTCAGATCGTGCTTTTCGGCAAATTTTTCCAGATCCGGGCGTCGCGCCATGGTGCCGTCGGCGTTCATGACTTCAACAATGGCAGCCGAGGGAATCAGACCAGCCAAGCGCGCCAGATCACACCCGGCTTCCGTATGACCGGCACGACTTAAGACACCACCCGGGCGAGCACGCAACGGGAAAATATGCCCGGGCTGCACGATGTCATCCGGCTTACCCATCGGATTGACGGCCGCGAGGATGGTCGCCGCGCGATCCGCCGCTGAAATCCCGGTGGTCACGCCTTCTGCTGCTTCAATCGACACGGTAAACGGCGTTGAAAACTTTGCTCCATTGCCTGCCACCATGGAGGGGAGTCCCAGGTAATCGCAGCGCTCGCCGGTCAGTGTCAGGCAGATCAGACCACGGGCTTCCGTGGCCATAAAATTGATGATCTCTGGCGTTACTTTTTCGGCGGCGACAATGATATCGCCTTCGTTCTCGCGATCTTCATCATCCATCAGGATCACCATTTTACCGGCGCGGATGTCTGCAATAATGTCTTCGATTCGATTCAATGCCATGTTGGATTCTCTTACTGCTGCGGTCGCTGAGTGGATTCAGGCTGAGGCGCCGGGGTCAGAGTCAGGCGCAGGTCGTTACCGACCATACGCACGTCCTGCCAGTGCCAGCGCTGTTGTTGAGCCATGGTGTCTAAAGGCAAGGATAGCAGTGGACGTGCCCGATCACCGAGCAGGGTCGGCGCGCAATACAACACCAGCTCATCCACCAAGCCGGCGCTGATAAATGCGCCAGCAAGATTGGCTCCGGTTTCTACCAGAACCTCGTTGCAGCCTCGCTCACCTAACGCCTGCAATAATGCCAGTAAGTCAGTACGCCCCTGCGGGGTCGCTGCGGCATGCCAGTAGCGGGTGTCGCCCAGCGAGGCATCGCGCTCGGGTAGTGCATACTGATCCTGATGACCAGCAAACCAGAGATCGCCGGGTAAGCTCAGTAAACGGGCATCGTGCGGCACACGTTGCTGGCCATCAATGACGACACGAAGCGGCTGACGCTGCAGTGCTTCTGGGACGCTTGGCGTTAATTCATGAAAGCGCACATTCATCGACGGATTGTCATGCAGAACCGAATCGGCCCCGGTAATGACGGCACAACTGCGTGCGCGCAAGCGCTGAACATCCTGACGTGCGGCGGGGCCGGTAATCCATTGGCTTTCACCGGAGGCCATGGCCGTGCGCCCATCGAGACTGTGTGCCAGCTTGACGCGCACCCAGGGTAATCCGTGCGTCATACGCTTAAAAAAACCGGCATTCAGCGCACGGGCTTGCGCTTCAAGGCAGCCTTCCGCGACGCTAATGCCTGCGTCACGCAGTTGCTGAAAACCGCGCCCGGAGACCTCGGGGTTGGCGTCACCTGTGGCACCTACGACGCGGGCGACGCCTGCCGCTATTAAGGCCTGAGCGCAGGGCGGGGTGCGGCCAAAATGGCTGCAAGGCTCCAGCGTGACATAGGCCGTCGCGCCTTTTGCCTGATCGCCCGCCGCCCGAAGTGCGTGCACTTCAGCATGAGGTTGGCCAGCTTGCTGATGCCAGCCACGGCCGACTTCGATGCCATCTTTTACAATGATGCATCCAACTCGCGGATTTGGACTGGTGGTGTTCAGCCCCTGTTCGGCCAGACGCAATGCCTTGGCCATCCAGTACTCATCTTGCTCGTTGGATGGCATCGGCGGTGTGGGTTGCGAGTGCTCAGACGTCATCGTTGGCCTCCTTTTGAGCGAGGCGTTCGATCTCGGTGCGGAACTCTTCGAGGTCTTTAAAGCTACGGTAGACCGAGGCAAAGCGTACGTAAGCAACTTCATCGAGGCTGCGTAGCGCGTCCATGACCCATTCTCCGAGGGTGCGGCTGGGCACTTCGCGTTCGCCCGTGGCCCGAAGTTTCTGTTTGATGTGCGTCAGAGCGTTCTCGATGGCTTCCACACTCACTGGGCGTTTTTCCAGTGCGCGCTGAATGCCAGAGCGGAGTTTGTCTTCGTTGAAGGGTTCGCGGGTGCCGTCTTGTTTAACGACGCGCGGCATGACCAGCTCTGCGGTTTCGAACGTGGTAAAGCGTTCGCCACAGTGATTGCATTCCCTGCGCCGACGGATTTGTCCGCCTTCGGCCACCAGGCGTGAGTCGATCACTTTGGTTTCTGGGTGGGCGCAGAATGGGCAATGCATATTAAAGAGCGTTCCAGTCAGGTCGATGGGCTGGGTTGGGCGCCATGGTACTCACAACCGTGGCGAGCGGCAATAAAAAAGGGCCGCATGGCGGCCCTTTCGGTTGAGATCAGAGGGGAGTCTGATCTCCGTTCGTCTCTGCCGCTGATTACGCTGCGCTGGTACGAACGTGAGACGGGTTTTTGATCTGGTCAGCCAGCATGCCGCTGTCTTGCAGCATTTTTTCGCGCCAGTCGTCCAGCAGCTGAACGGTGTCATGGTCGTTCGGGTGGAAGCCCGGACGGAAGTAATCCATGTACTTGAAGACCAGCTGAGGGAACAGACCTTTCCAGCCCCACAGGAACCACAGGCCTTTCAGGTTTGCTTTCATGTTGAACAGGCTACGGTCCGCCCACATCAGACGAATGTGACCCTGACCAACAATGGCAAAGAAGAAGATGGTTGAAACCAGCATCGCGAATACGCGAGTAAAGTAACCGCCACCAATGGTCTCGTACACATCGTACGCAACGATCTTGTGTTCGTTTTCTTCCAGTGCGTGCCACATCCACAGTTTCAGGGCGTCTTCGTCCTGAATGTTTTCCTGGTGGCGTTCATCACGCAGCAGCTGCTCAGCCAGAATTGCGGTGTAGTGCTCCAGTGCAACGGTAATGGCCAGTTGCAGCTTCTTCGGCAGTACTTTACGACCGATCTTGAACAGCCAGCCCAGCTCTTTGTCCAGCTGGTTGGCTGGCATGCCGTTTTTCTCAGCCAGATCGTTGAAGGCCGCGTGCTCTTTTGAGTGCATGGCTTCCTGACCGATAAAACCAGACACCTGATCTTTCAGCAGTTGGTCTTTAATTTCGTGACGGTAGTTTTTTACTGAGTCTACGAAGAAGGTCTCACCCTCTGGGAACAGCGCTGACAGCGTGGTCCAGAACGTGGTCAAAAAAGAGTTGTCAGCGTACCAGTAACGCTTTGCATCCTGGGAGAACTCGAAATCCATACGACGCGGAGGAATCCCTGCGCGCTCACCTGCAGTCATGCGTACCTTGCCGGTAGGGGCTGTAGCTGTAGTCATACGATACACCTGCTTTTTGTTTTGAGTTGAAGTGTTGAATCTATTAGACGCTCGGGGCCCCACTTATTGAAGGTAGCTCTCTGCCAATTTTCAAATTCGTGACGGGGTTGGTATCTGACATTCATGTCACCCAACTGGCGCAAAACGCCCTAAGGTCCTCATAAACAGGTGTCTAAGTGGCAAATGGGGGGTGAATTCCTGTCATTTGCGCCCCCCAGTTGGGGGGTCATTCGTAGCCAAGGGGGTATTTTGATGCCCAAAATGACGCCAAAAACGTCACATGAGACTGTATTTATGCCATTTTTAACCCATTGCGCTGTTTGGCATACGTCTGCTCAGACAGTAATCCACCCGGCTTCAGCATGCGCTGACGCCAGTCTTCCAGCAATTGGGCGGTATCGTGGTCATTTGGGTGAAAACCCGGACGGTAAAAGTCGAAGTACTGGCGCGCAAGACGAGGGAACAGGCCTTTCCAGCCCCATAAGAACTTCAGGCCGCGCCAGTTCGCTTTCCATTTAAACAGGCTGCCATCGGCGTGCAGTAAGCGCAGGTGACCGCTGATCAGAACGACGGCAAACACCAGCGTCCCAAATGCCATGGTGCCCACCCGGGTGGCGTAGCCGCCACCAATCAGATTGTAGACATCGTAGGCCACGGTTTTATGTTCGTTTTCTTCCAGTGCATGCCACATCCACAGCTTTAGGGATTCCTCGTCGCGAAACATGCGCTGGTGAAAGTCTTCCCGCAGTAGTTGCTCGGCAATGATGGCGGTGTAGTGCTCCAGCGCCACGGTTAATGCCAGCTGCATCTTCTTGGGCATGTAACGGCGGAATACCTTAAACAGAACCGCCAGCTCTTTATCCAGCGTTTCAGCGGGCAGACCGTGCTGTTCGGCCATGCGATTGAAGGCTTCGTGCTCTTTGGAGTGCAGCGCCTCCTGACCAATAAAACCAGAGACCTCTGCTTTTAACTTGGGGTCCGTAATACGGTCACGGTAGTTCTTCACGGAGTCGACGAAGAAATCCTCGCCTTCGGGAAACAAGGCTGAGAGTGTGACCCAGAAGGTGGTTAAAAATTCATTATCGCCGTACCAGTAACGTGGCGTGTCACTGGCGAATTCGAAGTCCATGCGTCGTGGCGGAATGCCAGCGCGCTCGCCTGCCGTCATGCGTGGGGCTTTTGGGGTTTGTGGTTGTACGACGGTGGTGTGAGTCATAAGAATGTCCTTACCGTTGATTACCTTACCAAGGTAGGTCAGGGAGCGGACGGGCAGAACTTCCTGATCTTGCAGGCTTCAGTGAAAAACCATCATTCGTAAGTGGTGATTACCTATGCCGGTCAAACGACGGCAAAAATCAGTGATAACCGCGCGACAGGTGGGGGTGTGATCGAAGGTTGGAAGACGAAGATGCGTAATTGCTACGATAGAGATTCGTACCGAGAAGACCGAGGCCAGTCGTTTCTGAGGCGGAGACGGTTGGAATTGCGTTAGTTCGCTTTTCCTGTACCTGCTAGGAAATCAGCTCTGAAGTCAGGTCTGCACTCGGCTCTATAGACAGAGACGCCATATCCTCCAGTACCTGTGCCAATGATGCACCGCCCGGTTGGTAATCCTGAATTTGTCCCCAGCGCTGAAAAAAGCCAACACTAAAGCCCTGAGCAATATCGTTGTAGTAGATACAGCGACGCCCCGCGCTGGCAATCACCCAGAAACCACAGCCTTCGTTGCCCCATGGATGCTGTTCCCACAATTCGGCCTGGGGCAACTCCAGCAACTGCCATAGCAAACGCTGAGAATCAGACAGCGCACTAACCTCGTCGGCGAGGCAACTCAGAAGCTTGGGGTAGGTGAGGGGCGTCCAGGACGATGACATGGGCGGGTCCAGCTAAGGCGATCCCATGACGTTAGCGTACGTAGATGACAGTCCGATGACAGACCTGAGGCCGGAAAGGCAGGCACAAAAAAGCCCGGCATATCACCGGGCTCTCTTTTCTTAGCTATTGCTTACTTGTAAACAGGGAACTGTTCACACAGTGCAACGACTTTGGCTTTTACTTCTGCTTCTACCGCGTCAGAGTTGCCGTTTTCCAGACCGTTCAGAACGTCACAGATCCAGCCTGCCAGTTCCGTCGCCTGAGCTTCTTTGAAGCCACGGCTGGTGATCGCAGGGCTACCGATACGCAGACCAGAGGTCACGAACGGTGAGCGTGGGTCGTTAGGCACAGAGTTCTTGTTCACAGTGATGTTGGCGCGGCCCAGAGCAGCGTCAGCGTCTTTACCTGTGTACTCTTTACCAATCAGGTCTACCAGGAACAGGTGATCGTCAGTACCGCCAGACACGACGTTGATGCCACGGCTGATGAAGGTCTCAGCCATCGCTTGAGCGTTCTTAACGACCTGGGCCTGATACGCTTTGTAGTCGTCCGACATGGCTTCTTTGAAGCACACCGCTTTGGCAGCAATAACGTGCATCAGTGGGCCACCCTGAGATTCAGGGAATACGGCGAAGTTGAGCTTTTTGTTCAGCTCTTCGTCTTCGTTGGCCAGGATCAGACCGCCACGAGGACCACGCAGGGTCTTGTGAGTGGTAGTGGTCACAACGTCAGCGATACCGATCGGTGATGGGTATACGCCTGCAGCGATCAGACCAGCAATGTGTGCCATATCAACGAACAGGTA
>JAYYHP010000198.1:0-9188 GCA_036148335.1 Pseudomonadota bacterium | reverse complement strand
CTGCCCTACCGTGAGCTGAGGTGCATCCTGCGGTTACGCTTAGCTTACAAATGCCGTGCTGCGATGCCGTTTTTGTCTCAAATGGTTATACGGGATGCCGCGCGCTCTGCCTAGCCTGATAACGCTCATCCATCGATGCAACCACACATAAGGACGTTATCATGAAACCCACCCTCAAACGCTCGTTACTCGGGCTTAAGAAAACACTGCATGGCGTCGGTCAGTCTTTGACCGAGGCGTT
This sequence comes from Pseudomonadota bacterium, assembly GCA_036148335.1. Taxonomy (GTDB): domain Bacteria; phylum Pseudomonadota; class Gammaproteobacteria; order Pseudomonadales; family Oceanobacteraceae; genus Thalassolituus. The sequence continues at coordinate 8,947 of JAYYHP010000198.1, read as the reverse complement.
TCAAGCCCCGCTCCGCCAACAGCCTAACTTGATCACTGCGCTCTGTCTGACCGCGCCGCTCTCACTGGCAACGCCGGCTTCTGCTGGCCTTGATGATGCCAGCGTAGAAAGCACTTCCGATCTGAGCGCTCTGAGTACGTTAAGTACTGCCAGTCTGGGCTATATTTACGGCTTTCCGCTGGTATTAATGGGGGAAACCCGCGATGGCTTAACTGGCCCTGAGCGCTCCTGTACCTTCGGTGCCGACACCAATCGCTTCACTCATGTATTGGACATTCCCGACTCGTCGTTTAAGGCAGTGGTGCGCCCAAATGTGGATACGCTTTACAGCTCCGCCATGCTCGATCTGGCCTCGGGACCAGTCCGGCTCGACATGCCTGCGGTACCCGACCGTTATGTATTAATGACGTTACTGGATGCCTGGTCGAATAACTTTGCCGGCGTCGGCACTCAGAGCCACGGGGATGACTCCGGACATTATTTAATTGTTGGTCCGGATTGGGCGGGCTCTGCTCGTGATCGGCTGGCGGCCAAACGCCAGGGGCTGACGATTCTGGAGTCACCGACGAATCTGGTGTGGATCATCGGTCGTACTGAAGTGCGTGGCGAAGACGATATCCCTGCGGTGAACGCCATCCAGCAGCAGTATCAACTGACGCCACCGCTGGTCACCATTCAACAAAGCACTAATCTACCTCACCCCGGCTGCGTCGAGGATTCAGAAAAATCGCCCCCCATTGATGTGGTCACCGGACTGTCAGGAGAAGCATTTTTCACGCGTCTCGATACTCTGATGCGCCAACAGCCAGCCCCAACGGAAGACGCGGCTCTGGTGTCTGCCCTTGCGCGTATTGGTGTGGGCCCAGATGCCAACTTCCACGTCAGTGAGCTGTCCGCCCGCCAGAAACGTCAGTTGGATCGTGGCCTGGCATTCGCACAAGCCAGTATTGATGAAGCACTGGGTTTATTGGGGTTAGGTGGCTGGGGGCCAGATCCACGTTGGGTACCTCTGGGAGATTTCGGCCGTCGTTATTTTATTCGTGCTCTGGTTGCTCAGGTCGGCTTTGGGGCCAACAAAGCTGAATATGCGATTTATCAGAACACTGAGCGCGACAGCGACGGTGAGCGTTTGCACGGTAAGCACACCTACGTATTCCGACTGGATGCGAGCGATTTACCACCGACCCGAGCCTTCTGGTCGATGACCCTCTATGGTGACGATGGCTTCCTGCGCGACAGTGATGCCGCCGCCGCGTTGGGGCATCAGGCCTACGCGGTCAGTGACCTACAACCCCTGACGCCCGATGAGCATGGATTTATTGATGTCTATATCTCGGCAATACCGCCCGAGGGAGTACCACTTGAGAACTGGCTGCCCGCGCCGAACGAGCCATTTCAGTTAACCCTGCGTTTTTACGATCCGGACGATACCTTACTGAATAATCAGTGGGACATCCCAGAGCCTGAAAAACGCTAAACAATGCGATCCCGGCCTGATGCTTTCGCCTCGTACAAACGGGCATCCGCCTGCTCGACTAAGGCGTAAGCATCGTGGCCTTTCACGGGGTCAGCACTGGCGACGCCCAGACTGACTGTCAGGCGCACACTCTGTTCACCTACCACCACCGCTTCCGAACGCATGGCCGTCCAGATCTGGCGCGCTAATAATTTTGCCGCCGAGCCGGGGGTATCGGGCAATAGAATCGCAAACTCTTCACCGCCGTAACGAAACGCCATGTCCGCGGGTCGCTTTAATACATCCTGAACGCGCAGCGCTGTTTGCCGTAAGGCCTCATCACCAAATGCGTGCCCGTAGTTATCGTTCAGTTTTTTAAAGTGATCGATGTCCAACATAATGACGGACAACGCATGACGCTCACGCGCGCAACGGTCATGCTCACGCTGTAAGGTATCGTCGAAAGATCGGCGGTTATATAGCCCTGTCAGAGCATCGGTGGTACTGATTTTCTGCAGGCGCGCATTTGCTTCTTCCAACTGTTTGGTGCGCGCCCGGACTTCCTGATCCAACCGCATATTCTGTTGTCGCTCGGTTTCTAACAGCATGTCTTTGGCGTAGGTGCTGTCACGCTGCGCGCGCTCACGAAGTTCACGGTCCATACGCATGCGCACCGATAATGCGAACGCAAACAACATCACCTGCAACAATAAGCCGATAATTAGCGCATGATCGAGCAACACGCTGTTAGGCAGCAACTGTAATTTTCCGAGAATGTAGGCCGAGCTGCCCAACGTATACATGCACGCCGCCACAAACACCGCAAAGGCCGGTGGATAACGGTCTTTCATGCGTAACAGTACACAGAGGGCACCGGTGGTAAACACCGTCAGAGACATCAGTAAAGTAGGTTGAATAATCAGCCGGTAAGGTACCAATAAACTCATGATGGCCATCAAGGCGGACAGCGTTGCTACCGTCCCCACCAGCCAGAATAACCGCGGGTACGATTCGCGTAATTTCACCACTTTTGAGACATACAAAATGCCAAAAAAGTTGGAGCAATTAATTAACGTGCCAATGGCAATCTGATTCCAATCGGGGGACTGTGGCCATAAAAATTGATACGAACGCCCCCATATCGTTGCCTGAATCAGCGCCATCGCTATGGCAAGCCCACCGAAATATAAGTAACTGCGATCTCCGGAGGCGACGAAAATCAGTGCGTGGTAAATGCCCAGCATTAATACCGCACCGAAGAATAATCCCTGCAACCAGGCACTGGATTCCATTCCCGAACGAAACGCAATATCGCCCTGAATACGCAAAGGCACTTCAATGGAGGATTCACTGCGCACCCGTAATACGGCCGTGTAGGCTTGGCCTTCGGAATCCGGTACCGGCACGATAAACACCGGACTGAGTACCCAGCGATCTTCAAACGCCAGCCGATCACCGAGGCTGTGTTCGGCCAGTAAATGTCCCTCGTGATCAAAAAAATAAATATCGAGAAAATCCAACAAAGGATAATCCACCGATAACCAATGAGCATCGCGGGTATCAGAGACATACTCAAACGTCAGCCAGATGCTGGCATCGCTGTAACCAAACTGCGCAGGCACCTGCTCAACCGGTTGCCAGTCAAAATGCTGGAAGTCACTCCAGGAGAATGATGAGTCGCTGTCCGTGGTGTAGTGAAGTCGCGGTACCTGAGTGCGATCGCTGGATGTCAGGCGCACGGGGTCTGCGTGAGTGGTGGACATAACCAGACTCAACAAACACAGCAAACACACTGCCCAGAACCGCATACACCTCTCCGACTATCAGGCACAATTTAGTGTATGACATCGCTGAGATTTGTCTGGTGGGGACTGTTACGGTTTTGAATCTCTGCACAATTAACTGTGATGTTTTTGTAAGTTTTCGCAACGCCTGACCGCTTTTAACCGATTCCGCCCGCGCCAAAATGGCACGATCCCCCGTTTTCAGCCCCTCTGGTGAATGCCAGTATATCGGTCACTAACGATGATCCGTGCTGACTGGCGTTCTTATCTGAGCTCGGCATACACCCAGCTCTCCTCAAGATGAGCGCCAGCATCACAACCACTTATTGATTGGCCACCAGCAGTGGTGACCCCACAGGGAGAACGCATGTCTTTACCTCAATCATTACGCCGCGGCCTGACATTGCCCGTCGTCGTTGCGCCGATGTTTTTAGCTTCGGGGCCTGCGCTGGTCAGCGCTTGCTGCCGCGCCGGCGTGATCGGTACATTTCCGGCACTGAATCAACGCTCCAGCGAAGGGCTGGATCAATGGCTGACGGAATTACGCAATGACCTGTCGCAATGGGAAACCGAGACAGACAATGAGGCGGCGGCCTTTGGTGTGAATCTCGTCGTACACAAAAGTAATGCGCGCTTACAGCAGGATCTCGAGATCATCGTGAAGCACAAAGTACCACTGGTAATTACCTCACTGGGGGCGGTTCAGGAGGTGGTGGATGCCGTGCACAGTTACGGCGGCGTGGTTTTTCATGACGTAGTCAATACCCGCTTCGCTCGCAAAGCAGCGTCTGTGGGCGTCGATGGTTTAATCGCCGTGGCCGGTGGCGCTGGCGGTCATGCCGGTGACTGGAACCCCTTTGCCTTAGTCAATGAGCTGCGCCAGTTCTTCGATAAAACCATTTTGCTGGCCGGCAGCCTGAGCACCGGACGCGATATTGCCAGCGCACGCATGATGGGTGCGGACATGGCGTACATGGGCACACGCTTTATTGGCACTCAGGAATGTCAGGCTCAGCCAGAATACAAAGCCATGCTGACGGAAAGCAGCGCCGGCGACATTGTGTACACACCAAAAATCTCCGGTGTGAATGCCTCCTTCCTCAAGCCCTCGCTCGACGCTCACGGCATTGACCTGGCCACTCATCAGAAGCCCGATCATGTGGATTTCGGCGCAGAGCTTGATGTTGAGGCCGCCGCACAAGCCACTCAGGCAAAACCCTGGAAAGATCTATGGTCCGCGGGACACGGCGTTGGCAGCATCCATGATGTGCCCTCCGCCGCCGAACTGATCGAACGCTTACGCAGCGAATACAAGAACGCCATTGATCAATTCAGTGCCAACCTCTGAACAGGAGACACACCATGAGCTACAACACGTTAGATTGGCAGGTAAATGACCACATTCTGACCCTGACCCTCAACCGCCCTGAACAGATGAATGCGTTCACTGTAGAGATGTGTAACGAGCTGATCGCCGCCTTTGATCGCGCCAGCGCCGACGATAATGTGCGAGCCATCGTCGTCACCGGCGCGGGCAAAGCCTTCTGTGCTGGCATGGACCTGTCACGTGAAGGCAATGTGTTTGGTCTGGATGAGTCGATGCAGCCGACACTTGAGGATCTCCATCAGCGCTATGAGGACGACGATATCGTCCACGGCGTGCGCGACACGGGTGGGCGTGTGGCGTTAGCCATTTTCCGTTGTAGTAAACCGGTCATTGCCGCCATTAATGGCGCCGCCGTGGGCATTGGCGCCACCATGACCTGTGCGATGGACGTGCGCCTGGCGTGTGAACATACCCGCATTGGTTTTGTATTCAGTAAGGTAGGCATCGTGCCTGAGGCCTGCTCCAGCTGGTTCCTGCCGCGTATTGTCGGCATATCCAAAGCCCTTGAATGGACCATGACGGCGGACATATTCAAGGTGGAAGAAGCCAAAGAGACGGGTTTTGTCAGCAAAGTCGTGGCCGCCAATGAACTGCTCTCCGAAGCCTATCGCCTCGCGCGTACGATGGCAGAGCGCTCGGCCGTGTCAGTCGCCATGATTCGCCAGATGATGTATCGCAACAGCGCCTTCGCTCATCCGGCGGATGCCCACCGCATTGAGTCCTTAGGCATGTTCTACACCAGCATGGCTGACGGTAAAGAAGGAGTAGCCAGCTTTCTGGAAAAACGCCCGGCGGATTTTCAGGCCAGCGTCAGTGGAGATATGCCACCGGGGTACCCCTGGTGGGACGATGCCGACACGGCAAGCACTGAGAAGTAACACCTCGGCGCTACCTTGACCGACATCATCATGCCCTGACGTGGCATGAGCGTAACATGACCAAAGTTACACAAATGTTATGCAAACAGGCCAGCGAGTATGATAGCTTCAGACTCGCACCATCCTGCCAACCACAGGAGGCTCATGATGAAAATCGGAATTATCTTATTGGCCGCCGGGCGCAGCGAGCGCTTCGGCAGTGACAAGCGCTGTGCTCCCTGGCCCGGGCAAGAATGCCTGCTGAAAGCCAGCGCTCAGCAAGCCCAACAATCAGGCCTGCCATGTTACGTCGTGATGCACCCCGGTGATCGCATACTGACCGAGCAGTGCCTGCCCAAAGGCGTGATGTCAGGCATCTGCCCAGACGCAGCCGCTGGAATCGGCCACAGCATCGCCTTTGGCGTGCATGCGAACCAAGGCTGGGACGGCTGGATCATCGCCCGTGCCGACATGCCCTGGGTTACTCCAGAAGCTTACTTACTGCTCGCGCGTCACCTGTACGAACACGACTGCGCGCGCCCAGTCGACCGGGAAGGCCGGGCTGGCTTCCCGACCGCATTCCGCAAAGAACACGCATTTGCCCTGATGCGCTTGGGGGGCAACCGCAATGAGGTACGCCTGATCCCAGACGACCCGTCCTGCCTGATTCTGGTCGACGATGACATGATCCATGCCGACGTCACCACCCCGGACGACCTGCCACAAGCGGGTTAGCCCACGGCGTAAAACGCGCACCATGAAAAAAGCCGGCATGCGCCGGCTTTTTCGTACTCGATCTATCGATTACCCATTAACCACGATCTATCAGGTAGTTCTCGTAGTCTTTGCGCAGATCGATTTTCAGCAGCTTACCTGTCGCCGTGTGGGGCAGAGACTCCACAAAAATAACGGCGTCAGGCATCCACCATTTGGCAATCTTGCCGTCCAGGTAGTCCAGTACGCCCTGCTCATCCACTGTGGCGCCTTCATTCTTGATGGCCAACAGAATCGGACGCTCATCCCACTTAGGATGACGAGCACCAATTACACAGCACTCAGCCAGCTCAGGATGGCCAACCGCGGTATTTTCCAGATCAATGGAGCTGATCCATTCACCACCGGATTTAATCACATCCTTAGAGCGGTCTACGATGTTCATGTAGCTGTTTTCATCGATAGTCGCGACGTCTCCGGTATCGAACCAACCGTCGATAAAGTTCGAGGTATCGTCGTTATTGAAGTAGCCGTTGACCACCCATGGCCCGCGGATCATCAAGCGGCCAAAGGTCTTACCATCGCGTGGCAGCTCGTTGCCTTCGTCATCGATGATTTTAATTTCAACACCAAAAATCGGACGCCCCTGCTTTTGCTGTAACGCGTAACGCTCTTCTTTGGGCAGCGATTTCATGATCGGATTAAATGCATTAATGGTCCCGATCGGGCTGGTTTCCGTCATGCCCCAGGCGTGAATCAGGAAGGCATCGTGCTTCTGATCAAAATCTTTAATCATCTGCAGCGGTGCGGCAGCGCCACCCACAACGACGTTTTTCACGGATTCCAGTTTTTTACCAATGCTGTCCATGTGATTCAGCAGCATCAACCACACGGTAGGCACACCCAACAGCAGATCAGGCTCTTCCGCTTCAATCAGCTCCCACAATGACGCGCCATCCATGCCCGGACCCGGGAACACCTGCTTCGCACCCGTGATACACGCCGAGTACGGCGTACCCCAGGCATTCACATGAAACATAGGTACCACAGGCAGAAAGCAGGAGCTGGAAGACAGGCCCATCACCTCTTCGCCAATCGACCCGAAGGCATGCAAACAGGTCGAGCGATGCGAATACAGCACCCCTTTCGGATTCCCTGTCGTGCCTGAGGTGTAACACATGCTGGCGCCTTTGCGCTCATCGAACTCTGGCCAGTCGAATTCATCGGACTCGACCGCCAACAGGGTCTCGTAGCATTGTGCGTTTGGCAGTTTGGTCTCTGGCATTTTGTCTTCATCACACAGGATGATGAAGCCTTCAACGTTACCGATGTGCGGCAGAATCGCTTCGAGCAACGGCACAAAGGTCAGGTCGACAAAGATGTAGCGATCTTCTGCGTGATTGATGATGTACACCAACTGCTCAGCGAACAGACGCGGGTTGATGGTATGCAAGACCGCACCGTACCCAGAGATGCCGTAATACAGCTCGAAGTGGCGATAGTTGTTCCACGCCAGTGTCGCAACGCGATCACCATCGTTGATGCCCAGACGCGAGAGCAGATTGGCCGCTTTACGTGCGCGTGCTGCGGCATCTTTCATGGTGTAACGGTGAATATCGCCTTCGCAACGACGGCTGACAATTTCAGAGTTTGGGTGAGTGCTCTCTGCGTGCTGCAGCAACGAAGAGATCAATAATGGACGATCCATCATCAGACCTTGCATAGGGATTCTCCTGAAAGGATGTTGTTGTTTTAAGGATTACGATAAGTAGGGATGTCAGTAATGACAAGGTGGTTTCCGTCAAAAAACGGGGGGAATACGCACTTGTCTCAAAAAATCAGTCGAGGAGGCTTCCGGCAGAAAATAAATAGGCAGGCGCCAGTCGACTGGCGCCTGATGCTGAACTACGTCTAGATCTAGAACCAGCCCAGAGCCAGACATCTTGGGTGATTTCACAATGATGAGTACGAGGCCGCACTGGACGAGCGGCCCTGATGTACAGCCCCTATGTACATCTAGATATACAGCCTAGATATACAGCCTAGATGTACAGAACAGAGTCAGGCTCAGGATGCCGCAGCTTGCGCCTTGGCTTTCGCTTTTTGTACGGCCTGATCCTGCTCCTCGCGGTAGAACTCCGCTTTCCAACGCTCAATCAGTTCAGAGTTTTCATGATCCCACGGGTGGAAACCTTTCTTGAACCAATCCAGATAGTTGCGGGTCACACCCGTGAACATACCTTTGGGACCCGTCATAAAACGCCAGAACCCTTTCACATCTTTCCAGCTTGGCATTTTGCGCTGCCACCACAAGAGCTTGACGGTGTACCAGCCGATGCGATGAAAGAAAAACAAAGTCGCATAGACCTGACACCAACGCAGGTATTTCTGGTCACCTTCAATGCTCATAAAGGTATCGAAGGCCACAGCTTTGTGTTCAATTTCTTCCACCGCGTGCCAGTACAATAAATCCTGTACCGGTTCCGCCAATGACTCGAGTGTTTCTGGATGCGTTAACAAATGCTCAGCCAGAATCGCAGTCAGGTGCTCCATACAAACGGTCATCGCCAGACGGAATTTATCCGAGCGTGGATGCACATGGCGTTTAATGTAAGACGCCAGGTCCTGATCCAGTGCTACGGCGTCGAAGCCGAGGTCACGAAGTACCTCATTCACCCGCTGGTGCTGACGGCTGTGATGACCTTCCTGGCCGATAAAACCGCGGATTTCCTGCTTGAGTTTATCGCTG
>JAYYHP010000197.1:0-4035 GCA_036148335.1 Pseudomonadota bacterium | reverse complement strand
CAGCGGTGAGCCTTTTTCATTGTACGAAGGACCGGTAGTTGAACCCGCGTACTGTACTGGCCAACCGGTATCTGTTGGGATGTTCGGCGCCTGGAAGTACCCATTCTGCTTGGTCACTTCAGCCATTTCAGTGAAGTCTGCCGCGGATGAATCGTTGGCCAGCACAATCACCTGAGCTTCAACGCGCAGCTGTGGGTTCATGATGTTTTCTTGCAGACACGCGCCCAGTGTTGGACCCGGCTCAATGTTGGCCGTCGTGTGAACAAAATGCACCTCGATGGTGTCACCCGGAACCAGGCCACCACACACATCGCCTTTCACTGGCTTCAACTGTTTCTTGCTCAGCTCACCGTTGTACAGGTAACCGGTGCCGTGGCCTTTGCCATCGCCGTTACCCGCGTAAGTAGTGAATTCACCGCCCTTGTGCTCGGCGCCGACATGGAAGTGGATATTGCACAGGTTCATTTCAGTGCGCTGCGGTGCCGTCGCAAACTTGTTGGTATTGGTGCCACCAACTGCATCGATATCGCGCGGTGACTGCGGGCCAAAACCCTGACCGTCAGTGTTGGCCGCCAGTGCTGCACGCTGCGCTTCAACCACACTGTCGGCAACGGCAGGGGCTTCTTCTTTTTGCGCCCCAGCAAGGGCAAGCGACGGGGTCAGTACCAGACCAGCCAGTACAAGACGTGACATTGTTTTCATGAAGACACTCTCACTACTAAAGAGGTGATGGCGCTGAGACTCTCTGGCCTTTTCAGCACCGGAAACGTGGTGAATATTTACCCGACCAAAGTATCGGCAGACGCTGAAAACGGCCTGAATAAAACATTAAAAAAACATTAACGGCCAATATCCGTGCATCGTTCATCGACAGGAACAGACTGTCGCTGCCATCGACGCCAAACACAGGGAACGAAGCCATCATCCCCGTCTCCAAGAAGAAACCCCAACGATACTGGAGTACGCCATGACTTCTTCCAACGCCCTGTTTACCCCCCTGCAACTTGGCTCTCTGACCCTGCCGAACCGCGTCATCATGGCGCCGCTCACGCGCTGTCGGGCCATTGACCATCTGCCCAATGAGCTGATGCGCGAGTACTACACCCAACGAGCCAGCGCCGGATTAATCATCACGGAATGCACCATGGTCTCTGAGGGTACCTCCACCTTCGGCAACGAGCCGGGCATTTACTCCGATGAACAGGTCGACGCATGGAAACGCATCACCGACTCTGTGCACGCCGCCGGTGGTCGTATATTCATGCAGATCTGGCACCCCGGCCGTGCCGCGCACCCTGCCCTTAACCATGGCAAAGCCTCGGTATCGGCAAGTGCCTTAGCTATTCCCGGAGGCTCCACCACCTCGGAGGGGCACTTTGAGTACAGCGTTCCCAAACCTCTGACCGAAGACGGCATCGCCGCCATTGTCGAGGACTTTCGTCGCGGCGCTGCCAACGCAAAACGTGCGGGATTCGATGGCGTTGAGCTGCACGCGGCTAATGGCTACCTGCTGGATCAATTTCTGCGTGATGGCGCGAATCTGCGCCATGACCTTTATGGCGGCTCATGGCACAACCAGGTGCGCCTGCTATCCGAAGTGATAGACGCAGTGTCAGAGGTCTACACACCGCATCGTATCGGTGTGCGACTGTCACCACTGAACAGCTTTAACGGCATGAAAGACAGCGATCCGGTTGCTCTGGTTAAATACCTCGCCGCTCACCTGAACCCCAAAGACCTCGCCTACGTGCATCTGATGCGCGCGGATTTCCTCGGCAAACAGACCGGTGACGTGGTCACGCCATTTCGTGAGTACTATCAGGGCTGCCTGATACTCAACATGGGATACAGCCCGGAAGAAGCCGCGGATACCGTAGAGCAGCACAGTGCGGATGCCATTGCCTTCGGCAGCGCTTACATTGCCAATCCAGATCTGCCAGAGCGGATTGCCAGCGGCGCAGCGTTGAACACGCCTGACCCGGACACCTTCTATTCGCAAGGTCCAGAAGGCTACGTGGACTACCCCACCCTGGTACTCAGTGAAGCTTCCTGATCTCAGTGCAAATCAGGGCCATTTTCAAAGCAAAAAACGAACGATTCTCAGTCGTTCAATTTAGCGAGAAAACCCACCCAAAAGCCCGTCATTACGGGCTTTTTTCTTGTCGAATAGCAGTTCACAAGGTAAGGTTGACGCACTGAAAACAACCTGATCCGGAGCCCCCATGAAAGGCAGCCAACGCGTCATCGACCAACTGCAAAAACTTCTCAATTGTGAGCTGGCGGCCCGCGATCAATACTTCGCGCATTCACGCATTTACGAAGACATGGGCCTCACTAAGCTCTACGAGCGCCTGAGCCATGAAATGGAAGAAGAAACCGAGCACGCAGACGTACTCGTGCGACGCATTCTGTTTCTGGAAGGTACCCCAGATCTGTCACAAGCCGACGATCTGAAGATAGGTGAGACCGTTGAAGAAATGCTACAAGCTGACCTCGACGTCGAGTACTACGTTGCCAATCTCCTGAAAGAGACCATGGCCATCTGTGAAGAAGAACAGGACTTTCAGACCCGCGCACTGTTACAACCTCTGCTGTACGACACAGAAGAAGATCACGCTCGCTGGCTGGAACGTCAGCTACGCCTGATCAAAATGCTGGGCCTGCCAAATTACCTGCAAACTCAGATGTAATTTGTGGTTTAAGTTCAGTCCTCCCGGAGCAGCCCCCGCCGCTCTACCGGCAAACGCCACCTAAAAAAATACCGCCAACTGGCGGTATTTTTTTGTCTGGTTATTCGCGCCAGGCGTCCTCTACCCATTGGCACGGCAAAATATAATGACGCATGTGCGTTAGCAGCCCGCCTTTACGATTGCCTTTTAAGCCCTCGAGAATGTGTGTCAGCGGCGTGTTATGCACCTGCACACTGCGGTAATAGAAGCCATTAATGGCATCTTCCGGATGCAGGTCACCCGGGAAAATCACAATCTTCGCGTCTTTGCCTGCCGCTGGCGCTTTCACGTAGTTCAATGGGAATGGCTGACGGCAATGACGGCGAAAGTGCCGCACCCAACTCTTAGGCCACATTTTGATACCACCCGGCGCATTGCGTGTCACAAAGCGCTGCTCGTAGCGATACTTCTCTGCAATGGCTTTGGGGTTCTGCTTGAACTTATCCAGAATTGGCCGCAGCTTACCGACGGGAAAACGATACACCGAGGTTTGCCCTAGACGCTCCAGCGGATTGCTCGGATTCGGCGCCAGAATGACATCATCGTCATCCCCGTACTCGAAAAACGCATCGAGATTGCCGGTGATCACTACATCTAGGTCAATAAACAATACAGGGCCTTCGAGGTCAGCCAGTTGGCTGTTCCATAGCTGCGATTTCGGCCAGATACCTGTTCTGGTCTCAGGTAACTCAAAATCCAACCCTGGCAGTGGCTGACACTCGATCTCATCTCGGATGCCCTCCTCGCTATCGCAGAAGCACACAAACCGGAACGGCGGCGTGATATTACGCTCAACCATACCGTATAAGCGGTTAATGTACTTAGGGCCGTATTTCGTCCCCCAGTTAATACAAATGATCTGCTTTTTCATGATGTTTCTCTTCCTTCTGCGAGCAGGAACATTACCACGTTACGAACTCATTTGGGTGACAAACTGTCTTCAAGAGTGAAACGAATCGTATCGGTAAGTTTGCTACCTGAAGCATCCCTTCAACACCGTGCTACTCAGTATATTCGATTGGCGGCCATGTAAATCAGCATAATCAGTGGAATATTCGAAAGTATAAAGAGAACGAAACGCACCTGAATAATATTAAACATCGCCTGAAATAGACTGTGAACGACCCGAAGAACGACATAACTCCACGCCGCAACGACTGCCATCTCGGAAGCTTGATTCAAAAAGCATAACGCTAACGTCACCGCATAAAAGAGCGTAGGTTGCTCCATCAGGTGGTTGTAGTTGTCTGCCTTCCAGCGCACCTTTGCAGGCAATTGAGCCATTTGTGTGCCGGACGGCGCTTCC
>JAYYHP010000196.1:0-6106 GCA_036148335.1 Pseudomonadota bacterium | reverse complement strand
AGTGCTCCGACATGGACCGCACTGTGATGTACACCAACGACGACGGCGACGAAGTCCGCGAGTGCATCAGCTGTGGCTACAGCCAGACCAGCAAAGAACAAGCACAGGAAACGGCGCAGGCGGAAGGTCTGGCAACGGAACTGACCACGCGAGTGACCCCCATCGATGGCAAAGCGTTGTTGGATGAAGACGTGAAACCATTAAAAATTATGGGGTTGGATAGCGGTAAAACGCCATCGAAAGACTAACGGATCACAGTTTGAACCACTGAGAGTTAACTCTCGGGATCTTTCTGTCTACGATGATGTCACACCTTGAGAAATTCGCAGCACCCTGATGTAAAAAAGCGATGGCCGCAGGACGCGACCATCGCTTTTTTTTGCCTGTTTCTCTGGCTGTTTCTATGGCTGGTTTCTATGGCTGGCTTATCGCAAGCCGGTTTATCTCAAGCCAGTTACGGTGGGAACTCACGCCCTCAAAAGACGTAACTGATGCCCGTGCCGACTTCGGATTCTTTGTCGGTATCACTGCGGTTGCGAGTGGCAAACAGGTAAAGGCTAACGTCCTCTCCCAGAGAGTAAGTTGCACCAATGCTGCTTGAGCGGCCGTTTTCCAGTTGATTGTCTGAACGGCCGTGTTGCGCCTGAATCGATAATTCTGGGCTGACTTCAATATCCGCAGACAACAACCAGCCATAGGTGGCGTCGTCTTCAATCAATGCGTCCCGGCGCTCCCACAACATACCAACCTGAACCGGGCCAACGGGGTAACGAACTACGGCGCGAAACAGATCAATGTCGTCGCCTTCGACCTCGGTGTCATAGGCGACACCCGCAAACAGTGCGTCGGTTTCATAAGCCAGTGAGATTGAGGTGCCATCGCTTTGATTGCTGTTTTCATCCTCGTAGCTGACGTGACTGATGCGCGCCGTCAGGTGCTGCCACTCCGGTGAGGTGTACATCACAGCATCACTGATATCGACATCGCCGCTACTGATAAAGCGGGCTTTATCGCCCTTCAGGTCGGTAAAGTGATCCACCCCTTCGCCAAGGATGTTCAGTGGCGTCGAGAAGTAACCAATCTTCAGTTTACCCGCCGCGCCAATCAGCCCCACATATCCAGCACTGAGGGTGAGGGGTTCCTGTTCGTAGTTTCCGCCTGTGGAGGCAACGGGTTGGTCCGGCATGATTTCGTATTCCAGCAGAAATTCTGCTGAAATGCCGTGGTTCAGGGCACGCTCTTCGGTGACACCAATAGCTGAGCCGTTGGAACGGATGCTGGAAAAATTCTCATTGCCTTCGCTGATTTCCTGACGCGACATATTAATCTCGCCATAGAAATCCAATGCCTGTGCAGGCGTACCCACGACACTGGCCGCAAGCACCACCAGCGTGGCCGTATTGCCAAGGTGAGTGCCAAGGTGAGTGCCAAGCCGAGAGCGAAGACGAGTGCGATTAACGTTACGGTTGCTTAATTTCATCATTATCTTCTGATTATGGTCACGCGCTGTAAAAGACCGAGCGAACAGTTATAAGTTATTGGCCGCCAGCCAGCGGTCGAACTCCGGCATCACGCGAGGCAGTCCGCTGCCCGTCACTAGCATGTGATCCATGTTGTACAGCTCAACAAATTTACCCTGACTATAGCGGTCTGCGGTGGCGCGGCCAATGGGCGTCCGCACGATGCGGTCCTGGGTTCCGGAAATCACCAATACCGGGGTCTGGATGCGCTCTGGCACGACGCGGCTGGCCCGGCGTTTATCCAGGAACCACAGAGCCATTTCAAAGTAGGCTTTGCCGGATTCTGCTTTCAATTGCACAAAGGCATCACGCATCAGTTGCTCATCCTGCAACTGGCCGGTACTCCAGACAAACGTCTCCCATTCAGGCATCAGCGGCTTGCGCCAGAATCCCCAGCGGGCAAAGTGATGCTGGAAGGTGGCCAGCATGGTTGGGTACATGGCGAACATTCCCGCCGCGGGCGCTGGCGACAACAGCATCATTCCAGCGTGCTCAACCTCTTGCGCGATCAACTGAGCAATCAAGCCCCCCATGGACCAGCCGACAATGATGGGCGGGCGCTCCAGCGTGTTGATCAGGGCGATAAAGTCATCGCGGTAATCCAACAGGCTAGTGTCTTTCATGGCCAGTGCACCCTCTAACAGAGGCAAATCATGATGGCGCAGCGGCGGCGCATGCACCTCATGGCCACGGGCTTCAAATTCGGCCTTCATGTCATCCCACACTTCTGGATAACAAAAGGTACCGGCTACTAGTACGATGGGGGCCTTATCTGCTGCCATGGTTCTGTCCTTTGCGGTAATCGTCGGCCACACCCTAGCACAGGGTTTTTCGCGGCGGCAGTGGCCTACTCAGCCAGAAGGCGAACCCCATCACCACGCGCGAATCCCGCCATCCCATTCTGAGCGGATTAAGGTACACTCAGAAGGAACCAAGGAGGCGCCTGTTGAAACTCTTTTCTCTGCTCACGCTGATGCTACTACTGGGGCTACAAACCGGTTGCGCCACCTATGGCAATGGCATTCAGCAAGCGTTAATCAGCATTGATCAGGGCAACTTTGAGCAAGCCGCCAGTCAGATAGAAAGCGCCCTGTCCGCTCAGGGAAATGACCGTCTCCTATACCACCTGGAACTCGGCGTGATCCGCCATCTGGAAGGCGATTATGTAGAAAGTAATCGCCTGTTCGAAAACGCCGCACGCATCAGCGAAAGCCTGAAGGAAGCCAGTTTCAGCCAATCGTTAGTCACCCTCATGAGCAACCCGCGCAACAGCCCCTATGCCGGCAATACTCATGAAGAGATGATGATCTACTACTACAAAGCGCTGAACTATCTCGCCATTGCCGGAGCCTTACCCGCGGGCAATTCCCGACTCGATGCCATTGAAGGCGCGCGCGTTGAGGCACGACGCCTGCTGCTGCGCCTGCAAGCCCTGCGCAATAACGAAGGTTCGTATCAGGATGCCAGTAGCCGCGAGCAAAGCACCTTTGCCAAAACTTTGAATGTCTTCTCAGTGCTGATGGGAAATCTCATTGATACCGACGCCTTAACCTACCGCGATGACGCGCTGGCGCATTATCTGACCGGCGTGAGTTTTGAAATGAACCGCGAGTACGACAACGCGCGCATCAGTTACCGCAAAGCCGCCGAAAGTTACGAACAAGGCTACGCCGAGCAGTTCCGACTCGGGTCCGACATGGCCGCGCAGGCCTGGCTGGACTGCGCGCGAATGCAATACCTGAGCGGCGCAACCTTGGCTGAGATCCAGCAAGACCTGAACGACAAGCTACCGGCGAACGCCATGGATCAGATTCGCGCTCAGATCGATCAGGCTCAGGTACTGGTCATTGAGCACAAAGGCCGGGTGCCTGAGAAACGCGAAATGAACCTCAGTCTGGCGATCAATCCCGCCCTGCGAGCGTTGGAACTCAAGCCCTATTTCTTTGAGTACTCGCAGGAAGAATTAAACTGGTTCTACCTGCTGTACGCCGACAAAATGGCCTTCGGCGTGGTCGCCGATTACCTCAATGCCACGCGCAATCATCGGGTGGATCTGTTTACCAAAACCGTCTTTCTTGGGCCTTTGTACGACACGGCCGAATCCTTTGGGCTGACGTCAGCGGTAGGTTCCTCCCTGCGGGTCACCGTCCCTTACTATGCGCAGCCAGAGGTGTATGGCCGCAGCCACCTTAAAGTGAATGGAGACTCCTTGCCCCTGGCGCGAGCCGCCAGCCCGCAGCAAATGGCCATTCAGGAACAAATGAAAAACGCCGGACCAGAAATTCGCGCCGCCCTCGCGCGCTCCGCGGTGAAAGCTCTGACGGCCTCGCAATTAGGCGCGCAGGATTCCAGTGGGTTACTGGCGTTGGCTGGCAAGCTGGCGGCACAACTCACCGATGCGGCCGAAACCCGCAGTTGGTTGTTGCTGCCTGCCGAGGTGCATGTCCGACGCTTGTTTCTTGACCCCGGAGACTACACACTGACGTTAGATTCAACGCTGGAATCCGGTAAACGCCAACAGCATCAGCGCACACTGAATGTCGCGCCCGGCGATATCCGCCTGTGGACGGTACGCAGTACGGGAGGTTCAACCACCGCCCCACCCGTGACCAACGACAGTGACACTGATACGGCGCCTGATGTGGAACCAAATGGCCAAAAACCACTCCGAAGATCGCTCAACAAGGACTGACACCATGCTCAAGCCCATGACCAAAATTGCTGCCCTGACTCTGATCGGTGCCACCCTCCTCAGTGCAGGCTGCGCTACCAAAGTGACCCGCGTCGACCCGTCTCAGGAAATCGCCCTGTCGGATCAATGGAACAACAAAGACTCAGAATTGGTCGCCACTGAAATGATTAACGACATGTTGTCATTCCCGTGGGTGACGGATTTTGAAATGGCCAACAACGAACGGCCAACCATCATCATTCAGCGCATTGCCAATAAATCACATGAGCACATCACGGTGGATACCTTCGTTAACGACATCAAACGCGCGTTGATTCGCTCTGGAAAGGCAGACTTTGTCGTCGCTGGCGAAGAGCGCGATGCCGTTCGTGAAGAGCGTCGCGATCAGGAATTAAATTCCTATAACGCCAAAGAAATGGGTCAGGAAGACGCCGCAGACTTTGCACTGTCTGGTTCAATCAACAGCATCGTTGACGAAGCAGGCAAAAAGCGTGTGACCTTCTATCAGGTCGATATGAAGCTCATTAACATGACCAACAACCGCGAAGTCTGGAACGGTCAGAAAAAGATCCAGAAACTGCAGGAACGCTAAATCGCAGAAGGCCCGAACGTCATGAATTACTGCGCACGCCGGGGACTGCTCCTGGCCATCACCGGCATCGGCCTGAGTGCCTGTTCGCCGGTTCCGACTCAGCCGACGACGGACATTGTCCCGGATCAGCAGATCCAGGCCAGCGCCGTACCTCGCTGGGTCACTCAGCCGCCGCAACGTCAGGACCTAGCGTACGGCGTGGGTTCCATGGAGATATATGGCAACCCGGATCAAGCCATTAAGCGCGCCAGTGAATTTGCTCGGGCCGATCTGATCAGCCAGTTAAAAGTGACCGTTTCGGCCGAAACCCGAAGTCAGATAGACGAGTTCAGCCGCGATGGCGACACCCGCCTGCAAAAAAGCGTGCATCAGGCCGTTAGCAGCCGGATTTCGACCGTGACCCTCGATGAACTCAAAATCACCGACACCTATGTCGACGAACGCTACGCCTATGCTCTGGCCAGCCTCGACCGGGCAGCCGCCACCGCTCGCCTGACAGGCCAGTTAACACAGCTGGAACAGCAACTGACCGAACAAAGTCAGGCACCTGTCGGCACCGGCAGCAAACTCGCGCAATTACAGACGCAACTGCCCGCCCTGACACTCTTTGCCGAACACGACCAACTGAGCGAACAGGTGGCGCTGATTGCCATCGATCGTCAGCGCCCACAGGTATCTGCCGAATTGCAGACATACCGGCAACAAATTCTGGCGTCGTTAAAAGCCTTAAATGTACGCGTCACCTTGCTGGATGACGGGGCACGCATCATGCGCGGTGGCTTGTACGAGACCCTGACCGCACAAGGACTGAACCTCACCGACAAGGCTGCGCCTGACCTCAGCTTTGACGTCAGTGCCAATCTCGACAGCCAACAGCAAGACGGCAACTTCTACGTATTTGCCAACGCCCGGGTCAATATCCGGGACGATCAGGGTAAGGTGATCAGCTCGTTTGCCGAATCAGCTCGAGGTATTTCCGGCTTACAACAAAACGCATTAAATAAGGCCTCAGAAGCCCTGGCAGAAAAGCTGGCCGATGAACTCGCCAACACCCTGACTGAGCGTTTGAATTAGGCGTGGAGCCCATCCACGTCACTGAATACGATCACATAGCCAGTCTTCGAGTAACTGATATAAGCGGTCAGGATCGATCGGCTTGGCAATGTGATCGTTCATGCCGGTGGCGAGGCAAGCGCGCTTGTCATCGTCCATGGCATTGGCGGTCATGCCAATGATCGGTAGGTCGGGGGCGAACTCCCGGATCAAGCGCGTGGCGGTATAGCCATCCATGACGGGCATCTG
>JAYYHP010000195.1:0-2515 GCA_036148335.1 Pseudomonadota bacterium | reverse complement strand
TTCAGAATCATCTTAGTGTGGAACAGGTTTTCCTGATACACATTCACGTCAATCATCTCGTAGGCATTACGAGTGTCTTCGGTCATGTAATTCTGGATCGAATTAATGTCGTGATCGATGTAATGCTTCACACCATCTTCATCACGAGTAAAACCACGCACACGGTAATCGACGGTCACGATGTCCGAATCAAGCGAGTGAATCAGATAGTTCAACGCCTTCAATGGAGAGATCAGACCACAGGTCGACACGTCAATGTCGGCTCGGAACGTTGATATTCCGCCATGTGGATGACTTTCCGGGTAGGTATGCACCGTTACGTGAGACTTATCCAGATGCGCAACCACAGAATCACGCAGCGGTCCGGGCTTTTCTTCCATTAAATCCTGCGGTGGCGGCACTTCATGCTCGGCAATCAGCATAGTCACACTGGCGCCTTCCGGATCGTAATCCTGACGAGCGATATTCAGAATGTGTGCGCCAATAATATCGACGACCTCCGTCAGGATCTTAGTCAGACGATCCGCACTATAGAGTTCATCAATGTATGCAATGTATTCCTGACGCTCTTTTTCCGTTTTGGTGTAACAAACGTCGTAGATGTTGAAGCTCAACGTCTTCGTCAGGTTATTAAAGCCGTGAAGGCGCAACTTATCGTTCACGTCAGTCTCCTCAGAATGACACAAGCGGCGGACTTAATCCGCCTCAACCACACTAAAGCTGTGAGAAATCTCAACCCCACCCTGTTCCAACATGATGGAGGCTGAGCAGTATTTTTCAGCGGACAAAGCCACCGCGCGCTCTACGGCGGATTCACGCAAAGCACGACCCGTCACAGTGAAATGCACGTGAATCTTAGTGAACACGGAAGGCACCGCATCGGCGCGCTCGGCTTCGATGTCTGCCACACAGTCGGTCACATTCAGACGCTGCTTACGCAGGATGCTCATCACATCGAAGCTGGTGCAACCGCCCAGACCCAGCAACAGCATCTCCATCGGACGAATGCCCAGATTACGACCGCCATGGTCCTCAGGACCGTCCATAACGACCGAATGACCGCTTCCTGACTCGCCCAGGAACATAGCGTTATCGACCCATTTGACCCGCGTTTTCATCGGCAACATCTCCGGCTGAGAAAAGCGCGCAGCTTATCACAACCCGACAGCACGGATAATAACCAAGACAGAAAAAGCAGTGGGCAGGCAAAAACGAACGTAAAGTCCCCTAAAACCTAGGGAAAAGCAACAAAATGACCCAAATGCCGGGTTCAACTCCGCCACTGGATAGGTAATAATCCCATCAGTACGGTTAAGGACAATAACAATGATCATCCCTCGAATTCCTTCTATGCATGCGCCACTGGAACATTTCCTGACGCATTGCCACAAGAAACGTTACCCGGCACGCACCACCATCATTCATGCAGGTGAAGACAGCGATACCCTGTACTATTTGATGAAGGGCTCTGTCAGCGTAACCATCGAAGACGACGAAGGCCGCGAAATGATCATGGCCTACCTGAATGAAGGTGACTTCTTCGGCGAGATGGGCCTGTTTGATGAAGAAAACACCTCGCGTACCGCCTGCGTACGTGCAAAGAGCCCTTGTGAAGTCGCCGAAATTTCCTACGCCCGCTTCCGTGAACTGGCCTCGTCGGACTCCGAACTCATCTTCCGCATCTTCCGCCAGATGGCAGAACGCCTCACCCGCACCACACGCAAAGCCGGCGACCTCGCCTTCCTTGACGTGACCGGTCGTGTGGCAGGCACCCTGCTGGACCTGTGTAAGCAGCCGGATGCCATGACCCACCCTGATGGCATGCAGATCAAAATCACCCGCCAGGAAATCGGCCGTATTGTGGGTTGCTCCCGCGAAATGGCAGGTCGGGTACTGAAGTCCCTGGAAGAACAGGAACTGATCAGCGTATCGGGTAAGACGATTGTGGTGTTTGGGACTCGTTGAGTTTAAAGTGCTTTTGAAAACGCCCGGTATTTACCGGGCGTTTTTGTTTTGGCCACCTTCGGTGGGCAGACTTCCCCGGCTGTGGCCAGACCTTTGTTTTTCTGCAAGGGTAGGCCCCTTACGATCCTCGGAGTTTTCAGCTGCCTTCGGCAGGGAGACTTCTCTGGCTACCGCCAGGCCTTTGTTTTTTCTGCAAGGGGCAGGCCCCTTACGATCCTTAAGGTCTTTAGCCACCTTCGGTGGGTGGGCTTCTTTGGCTGCCGCCGGGTCCCTATGCCCTGGTTGGGGGACCTTGTCCCCCGGGCGGGCGGCCCATCCCCCTGCCTTTGCGCTTTCTGGGCCGTATATCCGGTATTTACTGGCTTTTCCGGCAACCGGCTCCGGCGGGCATCCATGCCCGTATGGAGCCTCGCTCGGCATCCTGCCTCACGTTTGCCTACAAAGCTGGCGGAAATCCCGGCGGCCCCAGAGGCGCATTACTATTCCGCAAAACCCGCTGACAAAATAAAAAACGAAGTCGCCGCGAAGCGCTGAAGAAACTCCGGCTGGT
>JAYYHP010000194.1:0-3752 GCA_036148335.1 Pseudomonadota bacterium | reverse complement strand
GATGACGGGAATCTCTTCTTTCGGCACATCCCGGTAATCCGGATCGCTCATTTTGTCTTTGGCTGGCAGGTTGATCCACAGCTGGAAGCCATGAAGACCTCCCATATCTTCTTCCGGCATCTCGGAGTGAATAATGCCTTTGCCAGCAGACATCCACTGTGCACCACCACTGCGAATTTCGCCGCGATTGCCCAAATGGTCTTTATGAATCAGTGCGCCTTTGCGCAAGTAGGTCAGTGTCTCCATGCCGCGATGCGGATGCGGAGGAAAGCCGCCCATGTAGTCGGCTTCGTCGTCGGAGACAAGTTCATCCAGCATCAGGAACGGGTCGGCCTGACGTTGGTTAAACAGGGCCAAACGGCGGATTTTTACGCCATCGCCATCGGAGCTGGGATAACTACGGATAATGGATTCTATAGAACGGGGTGTCGACATAACGGCCTCCTTTTTAGTGAATATAAGGGCGAGGCCGTCTGTCTTCGAGGGCTGGGGGCAGAAAAGACTGTTCTGTTAAACAGCCGACTGTTCTTCTACTTGCTGGTCCAGTCCTTTCTCTAACGCTTCACATAACTGAGTGCACAGCGTCGGGTCGGAGTACGGGTGACCGTCACCATCGACAATAAAGAAAATGTCCGAGACACGTTCACCTTCGGTCAGAATTTTAGCGCCCTGCAAAAGCGCGCCAAAGTCCATCAGGATATCGCCCACCCGGGCCAGCAGACCGGGGCGGTCAGCGGCGGTAACTTCCAATACCGTGCGTTTAAGAAGGGGATCATTGCTGATGGTCACGTGCGTAGGAACATTGAACTGCTTGAGCATGCGCGAGGTACGACGCTTAATCAGCGTGGTGTAATCCTCGGGATCATCCAGCGCCTCACACAAGGTATTGCGAATCACCCGGATACGTTCTGGATCGGTAATCGTCTCGTTATTTTCATCGAGCACGATGTAGGTATCGACGGCGTTGTTTTCCGTCTCTGACGTCATGATACGCGCATCCTGAATGTTCAGGTTGAGCAGATCCAGCGTCGCCGTCGTGACAGCAAACAGGTGTGGCTCGTCTTTCATAAAGACGAAGATCTGCGTTGCCCCTTCAAACTGACGATCCGACGTCTGGCGTATGGAGACCAGTGGCTTGCCACTGTTACCGTGGGCATCGATTTCTCGTGTGTGCCAGACGATGTTATCTATGCCTTCGCGCAGGAAGTAGTCATCCCCGGGCTCGCCCCAGATCTCGCGAACACGGGATTCAGGCAGGCCAAAATCCTGCAACTGTGCAATGGCTTCGGCCTGGACTTCTTCAATGACGTCTTCTTTGTGCAACGGATTTTCCAATCCACGGCGAAGGGCTGCTTGAGTATTTCGGTACAGCTCCCGCATTTGTTCAGCGCGCCACGGCGTCCACAACTCTGGATTCGTCGAGTGAGTGTCTGCCACGGAAATCAAAAACAGCATATCCAGGTGATACTGATCGCCGATTTCCAGTGCAAACTGGTGGATATCGTCCGGGTTGCCGAGGTCCAGTCGCTGAGAGGCGTTCGACATCAGCAGGTGGTTGGTCACCAGCCAGACCACCATGTGGGTGTCTGCGGGTTTCAGACCATGCTGCTCACAGAAGGCCTGTGCGATTTCACCGCCGTTCTGGGTGTGATCCCCCTCGCGGCTTTTACCAATGTCGTGCAGCAAGGCGGCGAGGTAGAGAATCTCTTTCTTGGGCACCTTGTGAATTAAGCGCGACGCAATCGGGAAACGCTCACGAACATCGCCAAAGCGGAAATGACGCAACAGACGAATCATACGGAAGGTGTGTTCGTCTACTGTGTACTTGTGCAGCAGGTCGTACTCCATCATGCCAATGATGCGACCAAACGCAGGTATGTAGCGGCCGAGAATGCCGTAACGCATCATGCGCGACAGTTCGCGGACAACGCGGGATTTATTGCGCATCAACGCCATAAAGGCAGCGTTGTTTTCAGGCGTCTGGCGGTACGCTTCATCAATTAGATGACGGTTATCGCGCAGGGCTCGGATGGTAGAGGAGTGCATGCCCTCAGAGTCCGGAAGTTGTGCCAGCAACACAAACACCTGAATCAACCACACAGGTTCACGCTCAAACAGGTCGGCGGTAGTCAGTTGCAGGTAGCCATTACACAGCACGAAGTGTTCGTTGACCGGCAGAATCGTATCCGGCGAGCACTGCATATAGTCTTCGTTGAAGTGCATCAGCAGCATGTCGCTCAATTCCATGGTCGACAGCTGGTGGCGATAGAACTGCGACATAAAACGCTCGACCCCCAGTTGGCGGCCGGAGTCTTTGTACCCCAGAAGTTCCGCGACGGGCTTTTGCAGATCAAACAGCAGTCGGTCTTCTTCGCGTCCTGCCAACATGTGCAGGGCGTAGCGCACCTGCCAAAGAAAATTCACGCTACTGGCGAGACGGTTGTGCTCGAACTCAGTTAAAAAGCCTTTGTCTTCTAGTGCCTGGAGCGTGCCCGTACCAAAGTGACGGATCGCCACCCAGCTGATGGTCTGAACATCACGAAGCGCCCCCGGAGAGTTTTTAACGTTGGGCTCAAGGTTGTAATCGGCGCTGTTGTGCTTGTCGTGTCGTTCGGTGAGCTCTTTCCACTTTGCATCAAAGAAGTGCTGTGCGGGCCAGAGGACGTCCACTGGAATGCGTTCCATCAAGGTGGAATGCAGCTCGGCGTCACCACACAGCGGGCGACTTTCGAGCATATTAGTAATGATGGTCAGGTCATCCCGAGCTTCGGAGACGCATTCATCCAGGGTGCGTACGCTGTGACCAATGTCCAGCTTCAGATCCCACAGCAGCGTAATAAAGTCCTGCAGGTCACTGGCGTGGCGGTTGATGGCGTCTTCATCGCGAGCCAGAAGCAGCAGGTCGATATCAGAGTGGGGGTGCAGTTCAGCACGACCGTAGCCACCGACGGCAATTAACGCCAGATCATGTTCGGGTAACTCACGGAACTGCCACAGGGCTCGGAGGATGCGGTCAATCAGCGTCGCACGCAGCGGCACCAGTGTTTCGGCATCCAATGTTTCCCGGAACACGGCATGAGCGTCGTCGAGTATTTTCGACAACAGCGGTTTGATCACTGGAAGAGGCAGGCCGCGATCGCGCAGGCTTGCCAGCAGCTCTGCCTCATTAACCTCAGGCAGCGAAGGGACAACCTGAGATTCGGTCACTTCCAGAACTGCTCTTCTTCTTTGCGCTTGGTCAGGACTTCAACACCGTCAGCGGTGACAAGCAGGGTGTGCTCCCACTGGGCAGAGGCCTTGCGGTCTTTGGTGACCACGGTCCAGCCATCTTTCATCAGCTTGTTGTGGCGTGAACCCAGGTTGATCATCGGCTCGATGGTGAAGATCATGCCTTCCTGAATGGCCATACCTGTGCCTGGCTTGCCGTAGTGCAGAATCTGTGGCTCTTCATGAAACACCTTACCGATACCGTGGCCACAATACTCGCGAACCACGGAGTAGTGGTTGGATTCGGCGTAGGTTTGAATGGCGTGACCAAAATCACCGAGCTGGACACCCGGCTTCACCATGTCGATGGCCAGATAGAGTGATTCCTGAGTTACGCGAATCAGACGCTCCAGAGCGGGCTGCACGTCACCGACGCAAAACATCTTACTGGTATCACCGTGGTAGCCATCCTTAATCACAGTGACATCGATATTAACGATGTCGCCTTTCTTCAGGATTTTGTCGTCACTGGGAATGCCATGACA
>JAYYHP010000193.1:0-3250 GCA_036148335.1 Pseudomonadota bacterium | reverse complement strand
CATTGGAGTGGGGGCCACTGGACGCCAGAGCAATCAACTTATCGCCAGCTTTGACTTCCGTGCCGTCGATCAGGTCGTCTTTTTCTGCAATGCCGACACAGAAGCCCGCCAGGTCGTAATCTTCGCCTTCGTACATGCCCGGCATTTCAGCGGTTTCACCACCGACCAGCGAAGCGCCGGCCTGTGAGCAACCTTCACCAATGCCTTCCACAACGGCGGCAGCAACATCGACATTCAGCTTGCCAGTTGCGTAGTAATCGAGGAAGAACAGGGGCTCAGCGCCAGCAACCACCAGATCATTTACACACATAGCAACCAAGTCGATGCCGATGGAGTCATGCTTATTCAGGTCCATGGCCAGGCGCAATTTAGTGCCTACACCGTCCGTGCCGGATACCAGTACCGGCTGGCGGTAGCCCTGTGGCAGTTCAAACAATGCGCCGAAGCCACCGAGGCCCGCCATTACTTCCGGGCGGCGAGTGCGTTTGGCAACGCCTTTAATGCGCTCAACCAGGGCATTTCCAGCGTCGATATCGACACCAGCGTCTTTATAGCTCAGAGATTTTTGTTCGCTCATGCTGTCAGTCACAGGGTTGGTCATGGAAAGGCGCGTATTCTAACGATTTGTCCGCCATCCTGCATCCTGCAAATAAAAGTCGTTGCATCGCTGCGTCCATGGCGCCTTCGTGGCACAATGTCGTTCCAACAACAGTCGCGTTATCAATAGCGAGCGAAAACCGTGCGTCGATTCATTACTTGGATGTGTCTGTGCGCCCTCAGCGTTACCGCCGAGGCCGCTCAGGTTCAGGGCCTGTATCAGGTCAGTGTCACTGTGGCAGATCAAACACAGGAAAGCCGCGATGAGGCCATTCTGGCGGCCTACAACACCATGTTGATTCGCCTGTCGGGCAACGACAGTGTGCTGGATAACCCGGCATTAACGAAAGACGCGACCAGTGCCGGAGCACTGATCAGCAGTCTTCGCTATGAGCGCACGGATAGCGATGAGCTCGCTCTGGCCGTTGAATTCATGGCGCCACCGATGCAGGCGTTAATACGCCAGTCTGGCGAGCCTCTGTGGGGCGATTCGCGTCCTTTGACTCAGTTGTGGCTGGCCGTCAGTGGTGAGCAGGGCCGTGAAGTCGTGGGGCCGGAAAATCTCGAATGGCAGTCCAGCGTGCTCTCCGCGATGCAAAAGCGCGGTTTGCCCGTATTACTGCCGACCTGGGATCTGGACGACCAGATGGCTTTGCCCGTGGTCAGCTTATGGGGGCTGTTTGAAGAAGACATCGCCGCGGCCGCCGCCCGTTATAGCAGTGATGGCTATCTGGCTGGTCGAATTGCTCAGGTTCGTGGTCAATGGCGTTTTACCGGCTACACCCGTTATGGCGACGTTCAGAGCAATATCATGCTCAGCCATGAAGATCCTCAAGCCTTGCTGGATTCGGTGGCTGCCAATGTCGCCGAACAGCTGTCTGCCCGTTATGCCATTGTTGCTCAGAACCAGAGTGCGGCGGGAGAAATCATTCGCGTGTCCGGAGTGAGTAGCTTCCAGCAGTACCGGGCATTGATTGACTATTGTGAGTCGCAGGCTGCAATTACGCACACAGAGGTGCTGGGTGTCCGTCAGGATGAAGTTACGCTGCGCCTGACCTTGTCTGGTGACTGGTTGCAAATCCGGGATGCCATGGCGTTGGATCAGGCCTTGGTCGCCACGGATGACACGCACGTTTTCGTCTGGGGACGTTGATATGACTACGGCACAGCTGACGTTACCGGTGGCCATTCGGGACGATGCCCGCTTTGCGAATTTTTACTCACAAGGAAACGAGTCTGTATTGCAGGCGTTACAAGGGCAGTGGACCACTCAGGGAGAGCCCTATCTGTATCTTTGGGGCGCGCAGGGCAGTGGAGTCAGCCATCTGCTACAAGCCGCGTGTCATTACGCCGATGGGATTGGTCATCAAAGTATGTATCTACCACTAAGTGAAGTGGCGGATTATGGCCCTGGTGTACTTGAAGGGATTGATCAATTGCCCTTGGTCGCCTTGGACGACCTCAGCGCTGTGGCTGGCGACGACGCATGGGAAGAAGCGTTATTTCACCTGTTCAATCGTATTCGTGATCGCCAGAGCCATTTATTGATTGGCGCGAATGCCGCGCCGATGCATATGACCGTTAATTTGCCTGATTTATCCTCCCGCTTAGGCTGGGGCGTCACCTATCAGGTACATAACCTCGAAGATGAGGGCAAAGTGCAGGCCCTTATATTGCGTGCCCGTCAGCGTGGTTTCGACTTAAGCGATGATGTCGCTGTCTTCATCATGAATCGTGGCCCACGGGATATGGCTGGGCTTTGCGCTGTGCTCGATCAATTGGATCAAGCGTCACTCACGGCACAGCGTCGTTTGACCATTCCGTTTGTGAAAGCCGAGTTGGGCTGGTAGATCGCGCTGAGCTTTCGCGAAAAATGTAGACAATAAAAAACGGGCTTGTCGCCCGTTTTTATTGCATGTCGCGTTATTTCATACGTTCGGTGATCTTAATTGGTAGATCACCCGGAACGGTTCGTTATCTGATTGCGGCCTAAGTTGCCGCCTTGAGTAATCAGCGCAGGGCGGTCATTCCCGGTGACGACAACTTCATGTAATCCAGCAAAATACGACCGGCTTCTTCCAGCATGGCATCTGCTTCCTCAGGAGCATCGGCAACGCTATCCGTTGTGTCACTGTCGTCGGCGCTGGCTGACTCCGTCGAATCAGTGTCATCTGAGTTATCGTCTAAGGATTTGAGCAGCTCCAGCCCCTTCGCTTTGCGGCGTTTGTTTTCCAGTGCGAGGCGGCGGCGGTCATTATCTTCACGCTCCGCTTTGCGGGTGGCTTCATTCAAGGATACGGAAGTCTTCTCACGCATCTCAGTGACCAGCGCTTTTTGCTCACGCACGAAGATAAAGTCTGGATTGGTTTCAATCCGTGCTTCATGCAGTTCACGCAACTGCGGCAGCTTACTGCTGATGGTCTTCTTGTCGCCCCGGTGTGCTGGTTTGATGGTGTCCCATGGCAGGGCCAGTTCAAGGGCACTTTCACCAATTTTTTCTTTGTCGAATAACGACGGGAACAGAATGTCCGGAATCACGCCCTGATGCTGAGTGCTCTCACCCGAGACACGATAAAACTTCGCCTGAGTGATTTTCAGCTGACCTTCCGTCAGTGGACGTAATGACTGGACGGTGCCTTTACCGAACGTCTGG
>JAYYHP010000192.1:0-5830 GCA_036148335.1 Pseudomonadota bacterium | reverse complement strand
GTGTTCATCGAAAATCTGATACGGATGGTCGTAATTAAACTCCGCCGCATAGCCCATGCGCTGAGCCACCTGAGAAATAATCCACCAGTCAGGTTTTGCCTCACCCGGTGAGGGTAAGAAGCCACGCTGACGGGAAATGCGACGCTCTGAATTGGTCACGGTACCGTTTTTCTCGCCCCAGCTTGCGGCCGGTAACAGCACATGGGCGGCTGCGGTGGTGTCAGTGTTGGCCATGCAGTCCGAGACCACAACCAGCTCGCACTGCTTCATGGCTTCTTTGACATCATCGGCGTCCGGCATGCTAACCAGTGGATTGGTCGACATGATCCATAAGAATTTTACTTTACCGTCTTTTACCGCATCGAACAGATCAACGGCTTTGTAACCCGGGCGTTCGGCAACGCCGGGGGAATTCCAGAAGCGTTTTACCCGGTCACGGTCATCGGCACCGAAATCCATGTGTGCGGCCAGCTGATTCGCCAGGCCACCGACTTCACGGCCACCCATGGCATTGGGTTGACCGGTAATTGAGAAGGGGCAAGCACCCGGTTTACCGATGCGTCCGGTGGCGAGGTGCAGGTTAATAATGCTGTTGGCTTTGTCCGTGCCATCGGTGCTTTGATTGACACCCTGCGAATAGAAACTGACCGTTTTGTCCGTGTCACGGAACCAGTGGAAGAAGGTTTCCAGATCCGCTTCTGGCACATCCACCTGAGCCGATAAATCAGCAAAATCGCGGGCGCTACCGGCGGCGGCCTCAAGGGCGTCGTCCAGTTGCTCGCAGTAATTTTCGACAAACTCTTTATCGAAAGCATCCTGCTCATGCAGGTAGGTCAGTAGGGCATTAAACAGCGTGGTGTCCGTTCCTGGCTTCAACTGAATATGCAGGTCAGCCAAATCACAGGTGGCTGTTTTTCGCGGATCAATGACCACAACCTTCATGTCGGGGTTGGCTTGTTTAGCCGCCGTCATGCGTTGAAATAAAATCGGATGCGCCCACGCGGCATTGCTGCCGGTGATTACCAATAAGTCGGCCTGTTCGAGATCGTGGTAACTGCCCGGAACGGTATCGGAGCCGAGAGAGCGCTTATAGGCGGCCACTGCCGAAGCCATACACAAACGCGAATTGGTATCCATGTTGGCACTGCCGATAAATCCTTTCATCAGCTTGTTGGCAACGTAATAGTCTTCGGTCAGTAACTGACCTGATCCGTAAAACGCGACGGCATCTGGACCATGGGTCGAAATCACTTGTTGGATTTTGTCGGCGACCAGATTTAATGCTTTGTCCCATGTCGTTTGTTGACCATTTAACATGGGGTGCAGCAGGCGGTCCGTGTGATCCAGGGTGTCATGTAACGACGACCCTTTTACGCACAGGCGGCCGTAATTTGAGGGGTGTGTCTGTAAACCAGCAACAGGTTCTGGCTGTTCAGTATGTTGGGTAACTTCCACGCCACAACCAACGCCGCAATAAGGGCAGGTGGTGTGAGTTACGGAGGTTGGACTACTCATACGATGGCCTATATATAAAAAAAAAGCGCTCACGGTTTCCCGCGAGCGCCAATGCTCATTTACACAACACAAAACGACGGTGCCAGCATTGGCACCTAGGAGCGTGAGATCGGCCAAGGGCCTTACACAACGTCTTGTGCAATGCCTTTCAAGAATGATGCCAAATTGTAAATGGCATCGACAAAGGCCCATTAGTACGCGGGCTGATGGCGCATTTGATCGGTCAAATCGAGACGCACTATCTGCGTGCGATGACAAACAATGGGGTGCATTCTGGTGCAAGGCTGGGTCAATGTGAACTAAAAGAGGGCGAATATGGATCAAAAACGGCCACAGTGATGATTGTATTTACCTATCTGTCTGTTAAATCGCTCCGTTCATCTCCCAGGGAGTACGCAAGCAGCAGCCAGGGGCACCGTTTCTCAGGTGCGAGAGCAGACGTATCTACCGGGCTGAATCAGGCGCGGGAGCAGTGCAGTCGCTCACTTCCAATACCGTACTTCCGGTGTGGGAGAAACGGGTTTCTTGCAATTTTTTTACTCTGAACTAGACGTTTTGCCAAAGTTGGCACTCTCATTGCTAAATCACTCTCGATACTTTTTGCTGCAACGGCGCGGCAGGCAGTAGAGCAACGATGCCCTTATTAAAGCGACACAGATTCACGTCCAAATAAGAGAGAGTCATCGCCATGAGCAAAAAGCGCATCATAGTTGTCGGCAACGGTATGGTTGGCCACAACTTCTTAGCTACCCTCGCCAGTTCCGAGCACGCAGAAGAACTCGATTTAATTACCTTCTCTGAAGAGCCACGTCTTGCTTACGACCGCGTTCAGTTAAGTAAGTACTTTTCCGGCGCTACCGCCGCTGATCTCGCACTGACCACAGAAGGTGAGTACGACGAGTCAGGTATTACCTACCTCAAGAATGAGAAAGTGGTTGGCATTGATGCTGACAACAAAACCATTACTACCGATAGCGGCCGTGTCGAAGGTTACGATAAGCTGGTGTTGGCGACCGGTTCCTACCCGTTTGTGCCACCGATTCCGGGTAAAGATCAGGAACACTGTCTGGTTTACCGCACCATTGAAGACCTCGAAGCCATTTCAGCGTCTGCCAAAGTCTCCAAGACCGGCGTGGTTGTTGGTGGTGGTCTGTTGGGTCTCGAAGCGGCCAACGCATTGAAAGAAGCCGGTCTCGACACACACGTTGTAGAATTTGCGCCACGCCTGATGGCGGTGCAGCTGGATGAAGGCGGCGGTAAATTACTGCGTCGTAAGATTGAAGATCTCGGCGTGTCTGTGCACACAGAAAAGAACACCAAAGAAATCGTTGCCGGTGAAGACTGCCGTTACCGCATGAACTTTGCGGACGGTTCTTACCTTGAAACCGACATGATTCTGTTCTCTGCAGGTATTCGCCCACAAGACGAACTGGCTCGTGAGTTTGGTCTGGATCTGGGTGAGCGCGGCGGTATCGTTATTAATGACTACTGCCAGACCTCCGACGAAAATATCTATGCCGTCGGCGAATGTGCACTGTGGGACAACAAAATTTACGGTCTGGTGGCACCGGGCTACCAAATGGCCAAAGTAGCGGGTGAGCACATTGTTGCGTCTCTCCTGACTCATGAAGATCCAAGCGTCTCTTTCCAGGGCGCAGACATGAGCACCAAGCTGAAGTTGCTGGGTGTGGATGTGGCCTCGATCGGTGATGCACACGGTCACACCGCGGGTGCGCAAAGCTACGTATTCAATGACGACATCGCGGAAGTCTATAAGCGTCTGATCGTCTCTGCCGATGGCAAAAAACTGTTGGGCGCCGTATTGGTCGGTGACGTAGAAGCCTACGGTACACTGCTGCAGTTAATGCTGAACGACATGGATATTCCGGGCAATCCAGCCTCTCTGATTCTGCCAGCCTCTGACGGCGAAGAGCCAGTTGGCCTGGGTGTGACGGCACTGCCAGAAACGGCTCAGATCTGTTCTTGTTTCGACGTGACCAAAGGCGACATCAACGCGGCCGTTCAGGGCGGTTGCTGCACCATGGGTGACGTCAAGGATGCCACCAAAGCATCGACGGGTTGTGGCGGTTGTGCTGCACTGGTGAAGCAAGTCATGGACGCCGAGCTGGAAAACATGGGCGTCGAAGTGAACAACGACCTGTGTGAGCACTTTGCCTACACCCGAGTTGAGTTGGCTGACATCGTACGTGTGAAAGGGTACACCTCATTTGCACAGGTACTGGAAGGTCACGGTAAAGGTCACGGCTGTGAAATTTGTAAGCCGACCATTGGTTCCATCCTCTCTTCTTACCAGAACGAATACGTTTTGAAAGATGATCTGATGTCTCTTCAGGACACCAACGACATCTTCCTGGGCAACATGCAGAAAGACGGAACTTACTCCATCGTTCCTCGTGTTGCTGGCGGTGAAATCACCCCAGAGAAGCTGATTGTGTTGGGTGAAATTGCCAAAGAGTACGACCTGTACACCAAAATTACCGGCGGTCAGCGTATCGACTTGTTTGGTGCGCAGCTGCACGAACTGCCAGAGATTTGGAAAAAACTGGTCGATGCGGGCTTTGAGACGGGTCACGCCTACGGCAAGTCAGTACGTACCGTAAAATCCTGTGTGGGTAGCACCTGGTGCCGTTACGGTGTACTGGATTCTGTATCCATGGCGATCGCCATCGAAGAGCGTTACAAAGGTCTGCGTTCACCACACAAACTCAAGTTCGCGGTATCAGGTTGTACCCGTGAGTGTGCGGAAGCCCAGTCGAAAGACATTGGTGTGATCGCGACCGAGAACGGTTGGAACCTGTACGTGTGCGGTAACGGTGGTATGCGTCCTCGTCACGCCGACCTGTTTGCGACTGACCTCGATGACGAAACGCTGGTGAAATACATCGATCGCATTCTGATGTTCTACATCCGTACGGCGGATCGTTTGCAGCGTACTTCGGTATGGATGGAAAACCTCGAAGGTGGCCTCGACTACCTGCGTGAGGTGGTCATCGATAACAAGCTTGGTATCAACGACGAGCTTGAAAATGAAATGACCAAAGTGATTGGCACCTATCAGTGTGAGTGGAAAACAACCGTGGAGAGCCCTGAAAAGCTCAAGCGTTTTGCTCACTACATTAATGCCGACCAGGAAGATAATAACCTGTTGTATGTCCGCGAGCGTGGACAGCGACGTCCGGCGACAGAAGAAGAGCGCATTGCGCTTAAAGACGTCACTGCAGAGAAAGTGTGATCTGCAATTAACTACGCTCACGAATTAACAGGAGAAACATTATGACTGCTTGGATCGATATCTGTGCATTAAATGACATCACACCGGACACGGGTATTTGCGCTCTCGTAGGCGAGAAGCAAGTGGCTGTGTTCCGCTTCGGCAGCGGCGACACTCTGTACGCCGTTAGCAACTACGATCCTTTTGGTAAGGCGAATGTCTTATCACGAGGCATCGTGGGTTCTTTAGGTGACCGCCCTGTGGTTGCCTCTCCGCTGTATAAGCAGCACTTTGACCTGACCAGCGGCGAGTGCCTCGAAGACGACCAGGTGTCGATCGAGCACTTTGACGTACGCGTCAGTGACGGCAAAGTGGAGGTTGCAGTGTCCGCGTAATCGCGGCACTGTCCATCTGCTTACTTTTCTCATTTAAAACAATACTAGAACGAAGGGTTCAGGACGTCGTATGTCTTCTGAAAAATTTAATCTGTTATCTTTCACCGGCAAAATGAAGGTCTTGCACCTGAGCTGGATGGCTTTCTTTATTACTTTTCTGGTGTGGTTTAACCACGCACCGCTGCTGCAAGCAATTGCCGGTAGCCTCGGTCTTGAGCCGTCAGAAATTAAAACACTGCTGATTCTGAACGTCGCGTTAACTATTCCGGCGCGTGTTGTCATCGGCATGCTGACGGACCGTTTTGGCCCACGTATTGTTTATTCATCGTTGCTGGCTATTTGTTCGATTCCTTGTTTCATGTTCGCCATGGCTGAAACCTTCGAGCAGGCGGCTATTGCGCGTTTCATGCTTGGTTTCATTGGTGCTGGCTTCGTCATCGGTATTCGTATGGTGAGCGAGTGGTTCCCTGCGAATGAACTGGGTACTGCGGAAGGTATCTACGGTGGCTGGGGTAACTTCGGTTCTGCTGCTGCGGCATTTACTCTGCCAGTGGTTGCACTGTGGTTCGGTGGCGACGACGGCTGGCGTTACGCTATTGGTGTCACGGGCGTGATGAGCCTGATGTTCTCTGTGGTGTACTACCGCAGCGTGACGGACACTCCAAAAGGCTCCACTTACTTTAAGCCT
>JAYYHP010000191.1:0-5430 GCA_036148335.1 Pseudomonadota bacterium | reverse complement strand
TCGACTTGGCAAGGGTGACACTGCCCCGTACACTACGCTCGAAAAGTAATCAAACTCATCGCTTCGCGGAGGAACTACCATGCGTAAGCTTGCTGCTACTTTTATCCTTGCGGCTGCCCTGCCAATGACGGCAATGGCTGAGGACGCAACTGCTACTGATTCTGTACAGGCTGACATCGCTGCTGCGATGGCTGCTAACCCTGAAATGTCTCTGGAAGACGCTCTGGCTGCTGCAATTGATGCCGGCGCTTCACTGGACAGCGTGATGGCTGCGGCCATGAGCCTGGCTCCTGACGCCACTGCGGCTGTAACAGCTGTGACTAAAGCAGCGGCCGCCAAAGGCATTCCAAGCTCTTCAGTTGCTCAGGCTGCTCAAAACGCTGGCGCGCCAGCCGGTGCAATTGCTGCTGGTATTACTGCGGGCGCTCCTGCCGCTGCTGGTAACAACAACGGTAACGGCAATGGCCCAGCCAACGAGAGCAACAACGGCGACAACGGTAACGGTAACCAGAACGCTCCTGGTCAGACCGGTACTGCACCTGGCCGTTCTGGTAACACTCCAGGCCAAGGCAACACCGCTCCAGTAGTTCCAACACCTCCAGCGAACGCTGGTCAGCCAATTAGCTGAGTGTTGACACTGTCTTAAGAGAGCCCGGCATTGCCGGGCTTTTTTGTGCCTATCAACTGACAATTCCGTTACACTATCGGCTTTTCGCACAGAGCTGACGTATGAATCGCTGGAATGCTTTTCGACTTTTGGTTTTTCTCTTGCCACTGCCGTTTGGCCTGGATACCGGCTGGGCCTGGTCTTTGGCGGGGGCATGGGTATTCACCCTTCTCGCACTGGAATTTCGCGAGCGCTCACTGGATCAACAGTTAAGGCAGCTGCCTACCTTACCGACGCCGATTGCGTTTCAGAAAGCGACGTTACCTCTAACGTTAATCTGGTTAGTTCAGGCCTGGGCGCTGGTGCAATGGTTGCTGGTATCGCTGAGCCCGCATGACTCCCTACTGTCACTCACCAAAGGCGTGACTTACGCAGGCTTTTTCACCCTGGCACTCATGATGATTGATAACCGCCAGCGCGTGCGGGAAATCATCTGGATGGTCGTGTTGGCGGCGGCATTTCAGGCGTTGTACGGCTCATTTATGGTGTTATCCGGGTTGGAATATGGATTCTTTACCGAGAAAGAAAAGTACACTGGCGTTGCCACGGGCACTTTTTTAAACCGCAACCATTTAGCCGGCTACATGGAGTTATCGCTGGCCTTAGGCGTGGGGCTGTTGCTGGCTCAACCGACCGAGTACTTTGGTTCAGTTCGCCAGCGATTACGCCAGCTAATCCGAATGCTGTTGAGCAGTAAGGTGATCCTGCGCTTGTTGCTGGCGATTCTGGTGATTGCGTTGGTGTTGTCCCGCTCGCGCATGGGCAACACGGCGTTCTTTGCCAGCCTGATGATTGCCGGTGCCCTTGCCCTATTCCTGATGCGCAATAAAACCACGGCAACCACCATATTGTTGGGCAGTTTACTGGTGATTGATATTGCCATTGTCGGGACGTTTTTTGGGGTGGATAAGGTCGCTGAACGCTTACAAAAGACCTCGACCGATACCGAGAGCCGCGATGAAGTCACCCGCGACACCCTGAACCTGTTTAAAGAACAGCCTCTCGTGGGTATGGGGGCTGGCACCTTTATTTACGTCTACCCTGCACTCAAGAGTGATGACGTCACATCAGATCGTTATTACAACCATGCCCATAACGATTACGCCCAGTTTTTGGCGGAATTTGGCTTACCGGCGACATTGGCGCTGGGCGGTGTTGTGGTGTGGTCCTTGTGGCAAGGGTTGGTGGCGATGCGCCAACGAAACAGTCGTTTTTATCAGGGCGTCGGCTTTGCCTCGACCCTGGCCATTATTGCGTTTGGGATGCACTCGACGGTGGATTTCAATTTGCAGATCCCCGCCAACGCCATGACCTTTTTACTGATACTGGCGTTAGCAGGCATTGCCCGCTGGACGCCTCATGTCACTACTGAGAAGAGCCGTCGTCGTTCTTCACGTTCATCTAAACCGCGGACTGCCTCATGAAGCTTACCCCCAACCGACTCACGTTAGAGACGAACCAACACGGCACCGATTATGTCGTGGGTGATCTGCATGGCGAGACCAGTCGCTTAAAAGCCCAACTGGACAGTATTGGCTTTAACCCAGAGACAGATCGCCTGATTTGCGTGGGTGATTTGATCGATCGTGGCCCGGAGTCGCCTGAGGCACTGGCTCTACTGGATGAACCTTGGTTTTTTGCCGTGCTCGGCAACCATGAGTACCTGATGCTGAGTGGCATGAAGTATCAGAGCAGCAAAGCCCGTATGACCTGGCTCAGCCATGGCGGCGAATGGATCAGCAGCACGGATGCCAGCCACTGGCCAGCCTGGTTTGAGAAGCTGGAGGCCTTGCCGGTGGCCATTGAGGTCACGAATAAAGAGGGCGTGAAATACGGCATTGTGCACGCTGATTTTCCTGGCACACACTGGGATCAGTTCGATATGTTCGACCAGGATGACCTGTACCGTTGCCTGTGGTCACGCAGTAACTTTAGCAGCCGCTCGGCGCATTCCGTGCGCGGTGTGGATTACATCTTTCACGGCCATTCGGTGACGGATGAGGCTTTACTGTTAGGCAACCGTTACTACATCGAGAGCGGTGCGTTCCTGGGTAACGACTTCATTATTAAAGCGCTCTAAGCGGATGTGATTCATTCGTGCATTGACAATATGACTATTTGCGCCATACTGGTTGAGCGATAGGCATTTGGCCCGTTCTAGCAAGTCGTTAGATTATCTGATCCATTGACTGGCTGGAGTTCGGGTATCGCGACAAACTCCTTCTTGAGGAGTCGTGCTCTGGGGCTCCCGATGACATCAGACGGAGCCCTTTTTTATGCCCGTCTGACTCTCTCTATATCTCTCCATACCCGCCCGAGGATCAACACGCTCATTGCTGAACACTCTCATTACTCAACGGTATCGTTATTCATCAGAGTGTCGTTATCCTTAAGAGTGTCGCTGGTCACAACTTATTGAATAACGACAAGCGGCTGATAGTGGAGTAACTCTGCTGCGCGGCCTCAAGCAAGAAGCTTTCTAAACTCAAACGGCTCACCGCTTCGGCGAAGTCGACATCCGACAGCTCCGACAATACCTCTTGGCTGATTAGGCGAACGTCGTCGCTGAGCGAGCGCGCGTTCTCAACAATGTTCAGACGTGCACCGATTTCGCTGCGTACCTCCGATACCGAGGTCTGGGCAAAGGCCAGATTATTTAACGTATCTTCCAGCAGGATATCGAGGGTATCGGCATCAATGGGATTGTCTTCCAGGCTGTCGAGGCCTTCTCGTAGGCGGAAAATCGTATCCGTAATGCTTTGCTTAGGCGATGATTTAACCAACACCTGATCACCAGCTTCGGGCACGCCATTAATTTTTAACGACAGACCCGCGACTTCAATGGCGGTGCCTATGGGGTAAGCCTCTTCGGAGCGACCATCAATCACTCGATTGTCTGACGCCCGACGAATGGTGATGTTGGTGCCCGGAGGATCAATGGCAGACTCTGGATTGAAGGTGACGATGATGTCGTCTGGGTAAAGCTCGGCGTAGGCTTCTTCGTCATACACAAAGCCGGCACTGACGCTGACTTCGCCCTTATTGACCGGGTTGACCTGTGTAGTGAAGGTATTTTTAGCCGCACGTACATCGACGAACAATTTTTTGCCGTTGTCGCCTGTGGCAATGCGAGTGGAATCACCGATGCTGAGGAAGCGCTGCCCTTCATCGCCTTTGTAAACGTAACGCCCATTCTCTGCTTTCTCGAAGGGCGCATCGGCGCCTTTGTTGCCGCCAAACAGGTATTCACCACCTGCATCTCGAGTATTAAACAAGGAGGCTAACTGGCTTTCCAATTCGCGGATTTCTGCCGAAATCGCCTGGCGATCGGTCTTGGTTAACGTACCGGAACCGGCGTATACGGTAAGTTCCTGCACCCGGGTCAGGGCCACGTTAATTGAGCCTAACGTCGATTCTTCCAGGTTCAGGCGGTTTTCGGCGGCAGTCATGTTGCGGTCGTATTGATCGCGCTTGGCTAAATCCTGCTGTAGTTGCAGAATTTTGGTAGCGGCAATGGGGTCGTCCGCCGGTGTGAGCACGCGGCGACCACTGGATACCTGCTGCTGGGTGGTGTTGACCCGCGCCTGGGCATCCAGAATGCGGTTAACGCCGAGATTGAAACCTTGCAGTGTGGAAATTCGCATACCTTATTCGCCTCGTGCCTTAATCAATTACCGGAAGGTGCCGATTAAGGTTTCAAAAATCTGTCGTGCTACCTGAATCACCTGCGCACTGGCGTTGTAAGCCAGCTCGTATTTAATCAGTGCGGCAGCCTCTTCATCGAGGTTAACGCCCGATGTGCTATCAACGGCATCCTGCGCGTTACGCAGTAAGACCTCGGAGGAGTCACGATTAATTTGTGCACGACTGGTGGTCGCCCCCGCCACTTCCACAACCCGCGCATAGGAATCGGAGTAGCTCGACTGACCGTTAATCGTGCGCTCGTTTTGCAACGCCGCCATGGCCACACCAGTGCGGCTGTCGGAGGTGCCGTCGGTGTTAAAATCAATTAAGAATTCATCGCCATCGGCGACAATGCCATCGACCACGACGTTAAAGCCAAAAGCAATGGGCTCGCCAACCGGCTCGGCATCAAACAGGTTATTGCCCGGTGGATTAATGCTTAATGAGTAGTGCTCGTCGGCCACTACTTTCACCTGACCACCAATCGTGACCTTGTTAGTACCGGTAGAACCGGCGCCAGTCACCTCCAACCGAGGCTGAAACGTAATCTGGCCTTTCTCATTGATGTCGACATCGACCTTGCCTGAAAACACCAGACCACTGCGTTCAATCGCAATGCGGAAACCTTCCAACATATCGTCTGGGGTGGTGTAGTTGCCGGTCATTTCAAACGAGAATTCGCCCTGCCCCGGAACGTCAAAGGCGTAGGTGTACGGTCCACCTTCGTTAAAGTTGTAGCCTTCGTACTCGTTCAGCAAGACGGTGGTGGCCTCGCCGGTTTCACGGACTTTAATGTCCTGACCGTTGCTGATTTCAAAGCTGTCGTCGTGATCGCCGAAGATTTCCCACTCGAGGTCATCGCCGTTCAGGGCAATCACCGTCAGGGTATCGCCATCACTGCGGGCAATAATGCCTTTCTCACGCAGTTCAAAGTTGGCGTTAATTCGCGCTGCTAAGAAATCGGTATCCAGTCGTTCCGGCACGTCGGTGGGATAATCCAGATCGTATTTTTTCTGGTTGGGGCCTAAACCGCCGTCAGTGAGGATGACGCCGTTTAAGGTAATGTCGGTATCCAGAAA
>JAYYHP010000190.1:0-3998 GCA_036148335.1 Pseudomonadota bacterium | reverse complement strand
GAACATAACGCCGATCTTCATACGAATCTGGTTAATAAAGATAACCAGGCAATTCGCGTTCTTCACATTACCGGTGATTTTACGCAGCGCCTGAGACATCAGACGTGCCTGCAGACCCACGTGGCTGTCGCCCATCTCACCTTCAATCTCAGCCTTTGGCGTCAGTGCCGCCACAGAGTCGACCACGATAACGTCAACGGCACCAGAGCGTACCAGGCTGTCACAGATTTCCAGCGCCTGCTCACCCGTGTCTGGCTGAGAGACTAACAGGCTATCGAGGTCGATACCCAGTTTCTCGGCATACAGAGGGTCCAGCGCGTGTTCCGCATCGATAATGGCTACGGTTTTGCCCATCTTCTGTGCCTGCGCCATGGCCGACAGACACATGGTGGTTTTACCCGAACTTTCCGGACCATAGATCTCTACGATACGACCCATTGGCAGGCCACCAATGCCCAACGCAATATCCAGACTCAGCGAACCGGTTGAGATCGCAGGAATCGCTTCTCGCGGCTGCTCACCCATCTTCATGATGGCACCTTTACCGAACTGACGTTCGATCTGGCCCAGAGCGGCATCAAGCGCTTTCTGTTTATTTGCGTCCATTGTGTGTTCCTTAAAGTCGGCGATTTGGCAGTAAAGGGACAGCCGCTCAGTGAGTACATCTCAATGAGTTACTGTGCATATAACCAGTATTTAACCATGGTATTTTTGAATGTCAACGAATACTGTTTATTTATCCAGATAGTCAGTCAGGTGCTGCAATGCATGAGCGCAGGTTTGTTCACGCACCGCGGCACGATCACCCTCGAACTGGTGGCATACGGCTGTCTGTTCGTGCTCGTTGCCCCAGGCAATCCATACGGTCCCCACCGGCTTACCGGGAACGGCTCCTCCCGGCCCGGCAATGCCACTGACCGCAACGGCAACGTCACCATAGCGGACGGCTCCGGCGACCATGGCCTTCACCGTCTCTTCACTGACCGCGCCATGGGAGTCTAAGGTGTCCTCTGGCACGCCGAGGTCACGAGCCTTGGCGGCATTAGAATAGGTCACGAAGCCACACTCAAACCACTGACTGCTGCCCGCAAGGTCGGTGCACAACGCGGCAATCATTCCACCGGTGCAAGACTCAGCGGTGACTAGGCGTTGTTGATGGCGCATCAATAACCTCGCCAATCGGCGGCATTGTGTATCAATCAATGAATCCATCGCGATCGCCTATCTTTAGAAAATGTATCTCGTTCACAGACTACCAAATCTCATCCGCTTTTTGGCAACGACTCCGATAACCGCCTGAGTTTCTGAAAATCGTCCTATCCCGTACAATCCCCTCAACAATTTTTACCCTCACCCGCCTAAGGAATTGCACGACATGAGTCAGGCCAAGGCCCACACCCCGATGATGCAACAGTACTTCAAGATTAAATCGGAGTTTCCTGACACCATGTTGTTCTACCGCATGGGTGACTTTTACGAGCTGTTTTACGACGACGCTAAACGGGCAGCGCAGATTCTCGACATCACGCTGACTGCGCGCGGCCAGAGCGGTGGTCAGCCGATCCCTATGGCGGGCGTGCCGTTTCATGCCGCAGAAAACTACATTGCCAAGCTGGTACGCCAGGGAGTGTCGGTCGCCATTGCTGAGCAGGTAGGCGATCCTGCCGCCAGTAAGGGGCCCGTTGAGCGCAAAGTCGTGCGTATTCTGACTCCCGGAACCCTGACCGACGAGGCCTTACTCGATGAACATCAGGACAACCTGCTGGTCGCCCTGTGCAGCCAACAGGCGCGGCATGGTTTGGCCGTGTTGGAGATCTCCAGCGGTCGTTTCAGTGTCTTAGAGGTAGACGGCGATGATGCTCTATTAGCCGAGGTCGAACGCTTACGCCCAGCAGAGCTGCTGGTCAGTGAAGATCAATTGCTCCCCGATGCCCTGACTGAGCGTGCGGGCTTAACCCGTCAGGCGCCCTGGCATTACGAAGCCGACACCGCGCTGCGCTTACTGACCACCCAGCTCAAAACCCGGGATTTACGCGGCTTTGGCTGCGAAGGCATGAAAGTCGCGATTCGTGCTGCCGGAGCCTTGCTCCACTACGCCCAAGAGACACAGCGCAACAGCTTGCCTCATATCCGCTCATTGACCGTCGAGCAACCCGACGACGCCATCATTATTGACCCGGCCAGCCGCCGTAATCTGGAAATCGACATCAATCAGAAGGGCGATGCGCTCTACACTCTGGCCTGGGTTCTGGACAAAACCGCCACCGCCATGGGCTCACGCCTACTGAAACGCTGGTTAAACCGCCCGCTGCGTGATCGTCAGCACCTGAAATTACGTCAGGGGATGATCACCCAATGTCTCGAACACTATGCCCACGAAAGCCTGCACCAAAGCTTGCGTCAGGTCGGCGACGTAGAACGTATTCTTTCTCGGGTGGCACTGGGCTCAGCTCGCCCTCGCGACCTCGCCCGTCTGCGTGATGCGCTGACAGTGATTCCGGATATCCGGGCACAACTGGATCAACTGGATGCCGACCTCGCGCAACAACTGAAAGAGCGCGCGCCAGAATTTCCAGCATGGGTCACGCGCCTGACGGCCGCCATCATCGAGAATCCACCGGTAGTTATTCGCGATGGGGGCGTGATTGCCGAAGGCTATGACGCCGAACTCGACGAACTGCGCGCGTTGAGCGAAAACGCCGGTGATTATCTGGTGCAACTGGAAGAACGCGAAAAAGCACGCACTGGCATCAACACTCTCAAGGTGGGCTACAACCGCGTACACGGTTACTACATTGAAATCAGTAAAGCGCAGTCAGCCGATGCCCCGACTGAGTACATCCGCCGCCAGACACTGAAAAACGCCGAGCGCTTTATCACGCCCGAACTGAAAGAGTTCGAAGACAAAGCCCTGAGCGCCAAATCACGTGCGTT
This sequence comes from Pseudomonadota bacterium, assembly GCA_036148335.1. GTDB lineage: Bacteria > Pseudomonadota > Gammaproteobacteria > Pseudomonadales > Oceanobacteraceae > Thalassolituus. The sequence continues at coordinate 1,064 of JAYYHP010000190.1, read as the reverse complement.
AAGTCGTGAAAAAGCGCTGTACGACACTTTATTACAGGACTTGGCCGAAGACCTGATTCCTCTGCAAGTCGCCGCCGCGGCGCTGTCTGAAATCGACGTCCTCAGCTGTCTGGCCGAACGTGCCGAAACCTTGCGCTTTAATGCCCCGGAATTAGTCGAAGACAGTGTGATTGATATCCGTCAGGGTCGGCATCCGGTGGTCGAGTCGTTGATCACCGACCCGTTTGTCGCCAACGATACGCAACTTGATAACGCCCAGCGTATGCAGATCATCACCGGCCCGAACATGGGCGGTAAGTCGACATACATGCGTCAGGTGGCACTGATCACCCTGCTGGCTCATATTGGTAGCTATGTGCCCGCCGAGCACTGCCGACTGGGCCCAGTGGATCGAATTTTCACGCGCATGGGCTCTGCCGATGACGTGGCCGGAGGACGTTCGACGTTTATGGTGGAAATGACCGAGACCGCCAACATCCTTCACAACGCCACCCGCGACAGTCTGGTACTGATGGACGAAGTGGGTCGTGGTACCAGCACCTTCGATGGCCTGTCGCTGGCCTGGGCGGCCGCCGCGCATCTGGCCGATAATACCGAGGCCTTTACCTTATTTGCGACCCACTACTTTGAAATGACCTCACTGCCGGAGCGCCACAGCAATGCTGTGAATGTCCACCTGAAGGCCACCGAACACGACGAACGCATCATCTTTTTGCACAGCGTTGAACAAGGCCCCGCTAACCAGAGCTACGGTTTGCAGGTGGCTCAGTTGGCAGGCGTTCCGAGCCAGGTCATCAGTGCGGCCCGGCATCAGCTTCACCACCTTGAGCAGCAGAGCGGCACACCCATCACGCCAGTGGCCGCTCCCGTCACCGCTGACAGCACAGCCCCTGCGGCGCCCAGCAATGACTCTCCGCGACAATCAGATCTGTTTGCTGCTGCGCCAGGCCCGGTCGAAGAGGCCATTCAGGGAATCGACCCGGATGAGCTGACACCGCGTGCTGCGCTGGAGCTTATTTATTCGCTGAAAAAGATGATTTAAGGATATTTGTTCGGCAAGACCG
>JAYYHP010000189.1:0-8814 GCA_036148335.1 Pseudomonadota bacterium | reverse complement strand
GAGTGCTATTCGGCTCAGGCAATGTCGTTTGCATAATCAAGCAATGGAGCTTTACATTGCCGGGCACTTTGCGGAGGCTGAGGATATTTTTTCAGGGCTTGCGCACGAGCATAAAGAGGACGCGTATTACCCGATGATGTTGCAACGGATTGCCGCGTTAAGGGCCGAGAAACCGTCTGATTGGACCGGGATTTATGTGCACACCAGCAAGTGATGATCGGCTAAATGCTATCAGTCCATCACTCTACGCTGCTGAATAAATTAACGGTTAACTGAGTACTGGCGCGCTGATTGGACTCGTTGGTAACTTCCAGTGTCACTATGGTGCTGGTGTTATTCTGGTTTTCATTCCAGAGTAGGGTGGTGACCTCGTTATTCTCACCTTCCAGTGAAAAATCCGCTCGATCACCTTCCAGCACTGACCATTGATAAGCGAGTGCTTCGCCGCTGGGGTCCTGGGACGACTGGGCTGATAATTGGTAACCGACCTCGGCGTTGTACTGATTGCTCGATAGCGCTGCGATAACGGCTTCGGGTTCGGTTTCAATCACCACCGTAAAACGCTCCAGTATTTCGCCAAAGGTGACTTCAGCAGTAGAGCGATATTCAACAATGACCAGCCCTCGTTCTTCTGCTGACCAGTCCAGCGTCGCTGAGGTTGAGGAGTCTGAGGTGATAACCGCGCTGTCTACACCACTTTGTTGGGCAATGTGCCATGAGAACTCTTCAACACTTTGCGCAGGCGTCAGTACGGCGGTAGTGCCATTCAATACGGTGGTTACTTCACTGTAGATGAAGTCAAAGGCCTGTGTTACTGACGACGACTCACCGACTTCATTAACGAGGGTCAGAGAGACGGCTGCAGAGTCGCGACTGCCGCTGTTCGGTGCTTCGATAAACTCATATTCAAATTCAGCATCTGCTCTGGTAACTGTTTCGGCAGACTGGCCGGCATTGCCGCCGCCGACGCCATTGCCATTGTTTCCAGAGTTGCCGTCCTTGATTTTAAAACTGGCAGAGGCTTCAGTAATGGTGGGCGCAGCTGCAATCTCCCACAGGTACTCAACATTGCCGCTGGCAGTAAGTGCTGTGAGAGGAATAGAGATGCCGTCTTCGCCCTGATTGTCGCCGTTCTGGTTATCGCTAACCTGTTCGTCAAGTGTGAGGGGCGATGGAACCGTTACAATGATTTCGTTGTTCGGCGACAGTAATAACTGAGAGGTATCTGCTTCGATGATCGCGCTGGAATAGGTATCCAGTGCAATATTGGCTGAGTAGGAGCGACCCGCCAATACATCATCAAGCGTCGTACTGCCTCCTGCGAGGCTGATACCGTTAACGTCTTTCAGTAGGGCATTGATAACGTAGCTGCCAGGGTTGAGGCGGATAGTTGCCACTGGCTCGTCGCGTGTGAGGCTCAGATCATTAATGACCACTTCATTACTGCTGACGGTGATATCCACACGCTGCACATCGTCGGAAGCGTACTGAGCACTGATATTACGGCTGGCTGAGATGCTGACGCTGGCCGGGGCCAGGTTTTGCCTGGAAAGGCTGATACCGCTGTTTTCAGCATCGTCCTGCGCGCCTCCGCATCCGGACAACATCAGGGCGGCTGCGATGGCGGTCATTGCTGTTGTGTTTGTTGTGCGCATGCGTGTCACCGTCAGATTCAGTAATTAATCAACGAAGTCGTCAAACTCGACTCTGAGTTCAGAGTCTTGTTCTGGTTCGGGTTGTGCTGGATCAGGCTCTCCTTGACCCTGGGTTGCATTCAACAACAGGTCGCGGTTGGCCTGGCCGGGCTCCACCAGATCGGCGCTTGACGGAGGTGCCATGGCTGCCGGGGGAGTATCTGACAGACTCACGGCCCCAGAGGCGCTCACAGCGGCAAAGGCCGCACGGGCGTTTTCGCCCAGTTCAACTTCGCCAGCGGCGGTGGTCACAGCAATGGTGCCTTCGTAGGCTCCGAGGACCATGCCACCATCGTCCAGCAGTTTGACTTCGTAGTGGGTTCCACGAATACCAATGGAGCCCACGGGCGTTTCCAGTTTGTAGCGTGTCGGGTCACCTTTGCCAACTGCGCCACTGATGGTACGCAACCCACCTTTAATCAGGCGCAGGGTCACGATGTCGTCATCGTTGTCTTCGAACTTATATTCTTCGACCAGCCACTCACTGTTTTCCGACAGTGCAAACAGAGCACCATCCTTCATACGGAATTGCGCTTTGGCATCTGGACCTGTAGTGATGGAATCATTGGTAAAGATCGGTGAACGACGGTTTAACACACGCTGATCGCCTTCGGATTGCGCAGCCACGACATCACCGCTGGACAGCAGTGTGATGCCAGCGTCGGCAAAGGCGGTCACCGTACTGGTGAGGAGTAGGGCGCTGGTGAGCACCTTGAAAATCTGCATCTAATATCCCCCTCAGAACCAATGACTGATGCCAGCCCGAACTTCATGGCGCTGGTAATCAAAGAAATTGATGTTGCTGGCATTGTGGGCGTAGCGGTAACTCCCGCTAGCTTCAGTATTGCCGATCCAGTGGCGATAAACTAACGACGCGTTCACAGTCGTGTTCTTTTGTTGGTCACAGCCCGCCATAAAGGGAGCCTGATACTGGTCGTACTTCATCGACGGGGTCAGAGTAAGTGATTGTGCGTCATTAATGTTCCAGACCGTCGGGAGCTCCAGCGTTGCCGAGTGCTTTGAGAAGACTTTGGCACTCTCACTGCCAGGTACTTCACTGGCGAGATGTAAACGATAGGTCTGCGAGGTGGCTCCTTTGGCCCAGGTCGCACCGCTGATGGCGAAGCTGATGCGAGCACGATCAAAGTCGCTATTGTCATAACTTAACCAGTCCAGGCGGGTGTCGATGCTGGAAAGAAAGGTCAAGTTCAGTGCTGCCAGATCGGTATAGGTGCCAGTACCGGCCTCGGTACGGACGTAAGCGCCATCAACAAACAGTGGCTTAACCGAGAGGCTGACCTGGGTTGGATACTGCTTTGCTGGTGTGGTGTATGCACCACTGAAGGTAATCAAGGACTGATGATGATCTTCGGTGTAGCTGCGGTTCCAGAGGCTGGCTAACAGGTTCCAGCGGTCACTGGCCTGGTAGTAGGCCTCCAGCGTGATATCTCCGAGCACGCTGTCTTTGGCACTTAATGTGTCTCCCGCCGGGATGTCGAAGCCCTGAAATTCAATCGTATCTTCGTCAACACCGTAGTTGTAGTTGCTGTCGTAGCCGAGGCCAAGCTCAGCGTGGAAGTTCCATCGCTGTGATTTTTCTAACGCATCCAGTGCCTGCAAGTGCGCACGAGCGGTAGCGCTGTGCTGCGCGTTCTCGCTACTGGCGCTGTTAACAACATAATCCCATTGAGCGCGTGCCAGCGCATTCTGGCCGGTCTGCAGATAGGCTTCGCCTAACATTAACCGCGCGTAGGTGTTGTCGGGTGAGGTGGCAACAACACGCTCCAGAGTAAAGGTCGCTTCGTTAAAGCGCTGGGAGCGTAATTCGATTTCTCCCAATATCTCATCGAAACAGGGCAGGCCTTCGAGTTCGGTCTGAGCGGCATAAATGGCATCCGCGGCGGCATCGCTATCGAGACTGCTGCAATCGCTGTTCGCGAAGCTCGGCAAGCTCGCGATGGATATCAGTCCGATGGCGCTTCTGGATAAATATGACGGTGTTTTGCGCGACATTATTGTTGGTCTCTGAACCCTGTAAGATTTGTTGCGTATTGTAACTATCTCGTAACTTTCGTCTGTGAACTGTGCCCACTGGGTAGGCGACCTGGTTCACATCCTGACCGGTGAGCCGGCGTGCGTTACCGCATTTCGCACATCTCATACCGCATAAGCCGCGAGTCTTTCACTAACGTTCAGTAAATCGGCTGGCGCGTATGGTATCCGATGTTGTGTATTCTTATGTAACAAAATGTGACAAAGCAGTCAGGGTGACGTAAGCAGACCGTCGGTCAACCCAATTTTCATTCAATTTTTTGAATTATATTGGAACTCAACGTGCGACGCTCCCTCAAACCCTTGGTCATCATTGATGACCATTATGATTGCTCCCCCTCTAACGCCGGCCTTGTGCCGGCGTTTTTTTGTCCCTTCAGATAATTCCCTGCGATAGGGCCACGCTCATCGCCTCGCCCAGCGCCTCACAATCGTCAATCCAACTGGGCTGCCAGTCGCCTTTCAATATGATAGGTGCCTGAACCCAGCGCCAACGAAGGCCAGTGATAATACTTTCTAATGCACGGCATGTACCTGTTCCATCGTGTCCTGCGCGAATCACCGCAACAACGGGTAGCCCCTGTTTGAGTTCAAGTACCGGGTAGTAAACGCGATCAAACCAATCTTTGGTCGCGCCAGCCATGTAGGCCAGGTTTTCTGTGGTGAGTAGTATGACGGCATCGGCGGCGAGCAGGTCGCTGGCGTCACTTTCCAGGGGGGAGGTGATCGTGACCTTTAATGCTGGTGCATCAACAAGGTTTGCTTGTGCACCCTGTTCGAGTGCGTTAGCCAGTGCTTTGAGATTAGGCGATGGCGTATGTGCGACGATTAAAAGATTCATCGGATAGCTTCAGTTGCCGGGTTCGTTTCGGGTTCGTTTCGGGTTCATTTTAATGCGGGGTGTATCCACGTTAAGCAAGGCTCTCGCCTGCTAAGCAGGTCGTTTGCCCGTGATGCACTTATGTTATCTCAAACCCGCCACGTTTAGGTTACCTCGGGATTTACGCCATCCTGAGGCTTGAGGATCAACACATCCGATTCCAGTGTCTCGATTAAGGATTCGGCGGTGTTACCGATAAGAACACCACTGAGTCCGCTTCGGCCAGCACAGCCGATCACTACAAGGTCAGCTTCTAAGTCGTGAGCGCATTCCGGGATTTTGCCTTCTGGCTCGCCTTCGAGAATATGAAGGTGATCATCGGCTATGTTGTATTTTTGGGCGATCGACTGGCAAGCGTCTCGATGTTGCTCCTCGACAATGGCTTGCAAGTCGCTGGGAGGGGTAATTTCCGGGACTAATGCGAGTGTCATCGCCATGAGCGGGTAGGTGTTGATTAGATGCAAATCCGTAGTGAAGTGATCGGCCAGATGCTCAGCGTAGGACAATATATTGTCATTGAGCCGTTGGTGACCTTCATCGGTGCTGGTGGCATCGATACACGCGAGCACGCGGTTATGGCGCCATGGCGTTGCATGCTTGACCAGCATAACCGGGGCCTCGCACTGTTTTACCAGTGACCAATCTTGATGAGAAAACAAACGCTCTAACAGGCTGTGATGGTGGGTACTACGAATCACCAGGTCAAAGGATGATGCCTGGCTCACGGCGACGACGGCGTCTGTGAGGCGGCGTTGCCAACGAATCTCAGCGGTAGCGCTGATGCCTTGTTCTTCTGCCTGGCTGACATAGGTGTCCAGCCATCGCTGCCCACTGACCATTATGGCGTCGCGGATGCCATCCCGGGTCGCGTCGTCGAGGTAAGAGTCGTCACTGCCGTATTGGTCGTAGGTTGAAGACACCAGTGTCATGTCGGCATCGAGGGAGGTCGCTAGCCAGAGGCCGCGCTCGAAGGCAGGCTGAGTCACTTGATTGCGGTCAAGAACAACGAGAATGTGATTGATGTCCAACATGGGGTGCTCCTGCAATGGCGTCGCTACTGTCTCAGCATACGCCCGATGCTGATCCGCGTCTTGCGCCAGATCAGTCATCTTCAAATTCCGATCAAGGCTGGCTCGTAGGGGAGTTCGCACGAGCATCAGTGGTCAGCGGTTGTGCTGAGCTCTGATTGGATGGGGCCTACTGTTGATGCGTTGAGTTGCGTAGCAATGACACCAGCGCGCGGGTTGCATTGGATTGTGGTCGCTGGCGTAGGGAGATAATCCCAAGCTCGCGTGTGATTGGATCGCCGGGCCATGTCAGGCTGGTGAGCTGTTCATCGACCATGCTCTCTGGCAATAGACTCCAGCCAATGCCTACTGAGACCATCATCTTAATGGTTTCCAGATAGTTAGTTGGCATGGGCGCATTGAGGGTGACGCCCTGAGCGTTGAACTGCGCTTCGATTAACTGGAACGTAATGGTGTCAGGTTCCGGCAGAATGGCGGCCTCGTTCGCCAGATCCGCCCAGGTTAAGGGCATTTTGTCGGTAAGCGCATGGTGTGGACGGCAGACGCAATGCATGACGTCGTTCCAAAGAGTTTCTGTTTCGATGTCCTGTTGATCCGGCGTACTACCTTGATGTCCGGGGGCAAGCGTGGTCAGTGCCAGATCAACCTGTCGTTGCCTGACGGCCTGGTACGCCTTTTCTGATCCCATAAATTCAAGCTTCAGATGTACGCTCGGGTATTGCTCGACAAACTGCCTCAAAATAGGCGGCAGTCGGTGCAAGCCAATATGGTGGCTGGTGGCCACGGTGAGCGTGCCGGAAATATCGTTCCCTAAGTTTTCCAGTTGTTGAGCCGTGTCATCAATGAGCTCCAGTATGCTGCGCGCCCGAGGCAACAGTGCATTGCCAGCTTCTGTCAGGCTGACGGTGCGGTTATGGCGTTCGAACAAAGCCACACCAAGAAGTTGCTCAAGCTGCTGTATGCGCTTGCTGACTGCAGACTGCGTCAGATGAAGTTGTTCGGCAGCCTCAGAGAAGGATTGCTGACCTGCGACGGCGAGAAACGCCTTTAACGATTGTGTGTCCATCAGGTATCCCGGCGCAGGCCTTATGTTTTTGCATTCCTTGCTGGAATGCAAACTAGAAAAAATATGAATTTCTGTTGTTTATCAGCTCGGGTATGATTCTTCAAGTGATTAGTGCGAGAGCAACTGCGTAAGCAGCGACTGGAGCACCTGAAAAACATAAGCTGAACAGAAGTTGAACAGAAGCTAAACAAAAGAACAGGAGCGCAGGCATGGCCGGCAAAACTCTGTATGACAAGCTCTGGGACCAGCACGTGGTGAAGACCCGTGAAGATGGTACCGCCCTTATTTATATCGATCGCCAGTTGCTGCATGAAGTAACGTCGCCACAGGCGTTCGAAGGTTTGCGTATCGCTGGCCGTAAGCCATGGCGTTTAGACGCCAACCTGGCAACGCCAGACCACAACGTACCAACGACCTCTACCGAGCGCGAATCCGGTATCGACGGCATTCAGGATCCGGTATCCCGTATTCAGGTTAAGACCCTGGACGATAACTGCGATCACTTTGGCATTAACGAATTCAAGATGGCCGACAAGCGTCAGGGCATCGTGCACGTGGTTGGCCCAGAGCAGGGCGCAACGCTGCCAGGCATGACCGTGGTGTGTGGTGACTCTCACACAGCAACTCACGGTGCGTTTGCTGCACTCGCGCACGGCATCGGTACGTCTGAGGTTGAGCACGTTCTGGCGACTCAGTGTCTGATTCAGCGCAAGATGAAAAACCTGCTGATCAAGGTCGACGGTGAGCTGGGTAAAGGCATCACTGGTAAGGACGTGGTTCTGCATGTGATTGGTGTGATCGGTACCGCCGGTGGTAACGGTTGTGCTATGGAGTTTGGTGGTTCTGCTATCCGCTCTATGAGCATGGAAGGCCGCATGACCATGTGTAACATGGCCATTGAAGCCGGTGCCCGTGTGGGTATGGTCGCGTTCGATGAGATCACTGCTGAATACGTGAAAGGCCGCCCGTTCGCGCCTAAAGCTGATCAGTGGGAACAGGCCGTTGCTGCATGGTCTGACCTGAAGTCTGATGACGATGCTGAATTCGACAAAGTCGTTGAGATTCGCGCCGAAGACATCAAGCCTCAGGTCACCTGGGGTACTTCTCCTGAAATGGTGACCACCGTTGATGGCACTGTACCGACGCTGGAAGACGCGGCTGACGACGTTGAGCGTTCAGGCTTCAAGCGTGCGTACGAATACATGGGCCTGACTGCCGGTCAGAAGATCACAGACATCAAACTGGATCGCGTATTTATTGGTTCATGCACCAACTCCCGTATCGAAGACCTGCGCGCCGCCGCTGAAGTAGCGAAAGGCCGTAAAGTTGCAGATAGCCTGGTTCAAGCTCTGGTAGTACCGGGCTCTGGTCTGGTGAAAGAGCAGGCAGAGAAAGAGGGTCTGGATAAGATCTTTATCGAAGCCGGTTTCGAATGGCGTGAGCCAGGTTGCTCTATGTGTCTGGCGATGAACGCTGACAAGCTGGGCAACGGTGAGCACTGTGCGTCTACCTCTAACCGTAACTTCGAAGGTCGTCAGGGCTACGGTGGTCGTACGCATCTGGTGAGCCCTGCGATGGCGGCTGCGGCGGCGATTGCTGGTCACTTCGTTGACGTGCGTGAACTTTAATAGGAGAACCTAAGATGAAAGCATTTACTGTACATCAGGGTGTTGTCGCTCCTATGGATCGCGCCAACATCGACACCGATATGATCATCCCTAAGCAGTTTCTGAAGTCGATCAAGCGTTCAGGCTTTGGCCCGAACCTGTTTGACGAGCTGCGTTATCTGGATGAAGGTCAGCCGGATGCGGACAACAGTGGTCGTCCGCTGAATCCGGATTTCGTACTGAACCAGCCACGTTATAACGGTGCTTCTGTGCTGCTGGCACGCGAAAACTTTGGGTGTGGTTCAAGCCGTGAGCACGCGCCATGGGCACTGGAAGACTTTGGTTTCCGTGCGATCATTGCGCCTAGCTACGCGGACATTTTCTACAACAACAGCTTCAAGAATGGCCTGCTGCCAATTGTTCTGGATGAAGAGACGGTTGATCGTCTGTTTAAAGAGACTGAAGCAAGCGAAGGTTATCAGCTGAC
>JAYYHP010000188.1:0-4023 GCA_036148335.1 Pseudomonadota bacterium | reverse complement strand
AGCGGCGCCAGCGATTCGAAGCTGACCTGAGGGTCTTTCAGGGCGCGTCTCAGGTGGTCGCGGGTTTCAGTCAGAATGGGAAGATCACGAAAGGTCATCACGGCTTCCCATTGGGCAGCGGTGGGCAGGCTCGCAGGCATGGGCATGTTGGAGTCCGGGTTTGTGAAACGGTGATTTGTGGCCTTTACTTACTATAGTTGTGAACCGTCTGTCGGCCTGCGGATTGTGCGTGTCTTTAATGTCACCCCAGTCAAATCGTCACCTCGCGCAGGAAGACAGGAACCCGTCATGAGGAAACAAGCTGGATGCTTTTTATTGTAGGACTCACCGTGGTGTTTGGCAGCGTGCTGTATGGCTATGTGATGTCACATGGTCAACTGCTGGCGCTGTGGCAGCCGTTTGAGATCCTGATTATTGTTGGCGCGGCCTTTGGCGCCTTTCTGTTATCGAATCCGTGGCACGTGGTATGGACGACATTTCGCCTGATTCCTCAGGTGATTCTGGGTGGGCGCGTTAACAAAGCCATATACATGGACGTGCTGGGGCTGATGTACGACATTCTGAATAAGGCCCGTCGTGAGGGCATCATGGCGATCGAAAGTGAGGTCGAAAACCCAGAATCCAGTGCCTTGTTTGCGCGCTATCCCGCGATTCAGGCCAACCGGGAACTGGCAAATTTTATTGCCGATTATTTCCGTATCATTGCTGCTGGAAATCTCACCGCCTTCGAACTGGAAACGCTGATGGATCAGGAAATCGAAGCGCGGCTGCACGAGCTGGAGCAACCGGCCATTGCCGTGGGCAAAGTCTCCGATGCCTTGCCGGGCTTTGGTATTGTCGCGGCAGTGCTGGGCATTGTGATTACCATGGGCGCTATTGGTGGCGAAGTCAGTGAAATTGGCGCCCATGTTGCGGCGGCCTTAGTAGGCACGTTCAGTGGGGTGTTGCTGGCCTATGGGTTGGTTGGCCCGGTATCGTCGGTGATGCGTCACATGGCCGAGCACGAGATCAAACTGTACGAAGCGGCCAAGGCGAGCATCATTGCCTCATTGAACGGGCTGCCGCCTCAGTTGGCCGTCGAGTTTGGGCGTAAATCCCTGTTTACCCACGGCCGTCCAACCTTTGACGAAGTTGAAAGCAAAGTGCGTAGCCGCTGATGGAAAAGCTCAGTCCACATCAGCACATCGTCGTTCGACGCTACAAGAAAGCCAAACACGAGGAACACGGTGGCGCCTGGAAAGTCGCCATGGCCGACTTTGCCCTGGCGATGATGGCGCTGTTTCTGGTGTTGTGGGTGGTGAACTCCTCCAACGAAGAAGAGCGTGAAGCAATCTCCGGATACTTTCAGGACCCGAAAGCCTTTGAAGAAGGCAAAAAGGTACCTTCACGCTACGTGATTGATTTAGGCGGCTCGCCGTCCGTTGCCGACAACATCGCCATCTCCGAAACCATCTCACCGGATAAAATTCTACAGGCCGAAGATATCGAGAGCCTGGCGGATGCCATCGAACAGCAACGCATGGAAGACATGAAAGATCAGATGGAAGCCATGATTACCGCGAGTCCGACTCTGAGCCCGTTCCGCAATCAATTGCTGCTGGACATCACCACCGAAGGGGTGCGGTTACAGATCGTCGACCAGACCGACCGCCCTATGTTTGATCCGGGCAGCGCTGCGTTGAAATACTACTCTGAGGACATTCTGTGGGAGCTGGCGCCATTGCTGGGGTCGCTGGATCATCGCCTGCAAATCACCGGGCATACCGACTCCTCGGGCATTGCCAACCAGCGTGACGAGGACGACGTGAACTGGGCGTTATCGTCATTGCGCGCCGATGCCGCTCGTCGCGCATTGATGGAAGCTGGTGTGGCGAAATCCCAGATTGCTCAAGTCATCGGCATGGGCGATACCGCACCGCTGAAGCCGGACGCGCCAGCGGCCTCTGTGAACCGCCGTATCTCCATTACCTTGCTCAATAAATCCGCCGACAGCAGCGTTAAAGAGCGCACCGGCGGCGACGCTGGGGCGGCACTACCCGCTGACAGTGCGCCGGAGGCGGCCATGTCGAATACCAGCCCACTGGATGAGCGCACGCCTGCCATTGAGCGTAGCGAACGGGTGTTAGAGGATTTATTTAATCAGCGCGAGCGCACGGACAACCCTTACGACAACCCACCGAATCAGGATGAAATATTCTGGTAGCGTGAGTACATTTGGGCTGCCCGGGGTTATCCGAGCTCCGTTAATGTCGCCAGAATGCGTTTGTAACTGTAGAAGCGCTCATCACTGATGTGACCAGCCTCTAGTGCCTCAAGAATGGCGCATCCGGGCTCGCCCTCATGAGCACAGTCACGGAAACGGCAATGCCCGGCGACGTCGCGTAACTCGCGAAAACCGTACAGCACATCATCTGCGGTCATGTGCCACAGGCCAAACTCCCGAATCCCCGGTGAATCGATCAGATCGCCCCCGGCTGGAAAGTGATACAGGCGCGCCGTCGTCGTGGTGTGACGTCCCTTACGAGTGTTCTCCGACAGTGCGCCCACGCGCAGATCTTCACCCGGCAGCAGAGTAGCAATCAGAGAGGATTTACCCACGCCGGACTGCCCAACAAATACGCTGACGCGATCGTTGAGAAAGGCTTTTAACTCACCGAGGCTGGATTCATCCTGGCTGCATACGCGCATCGACCGATACCCCAGTGCCTCATAGTCTTCCAGCAGCTCGTCGAAAAAGGGCTGGATCTCTTCGTCAATGAGGTCGGTTTTATTCAGCAGAATGATGGGTTCAATCTGACAGTTTTCTGCTGCCACCAGATAACGGTCGATCAGATTGCGATGAGCCTGCGGCTCTGGCGCAATGGTCAGCAGCAACACGTCGATATTGGCGGCGACGGGCTTGATCTCGTTGTAGGGATTAGGGCGTGAGAGCTCGGACTCACGCTCGAGCACGGTCTCGACAACACCGCCGAGCACACCGTTAACCTCAGGCGCGGGGCGGAAGACCACGCGGTCGCCGGTCACCAGTGACCCCAGGTTCGCACGCAGGAAGCAGCGGTAGCGCATCCGGTTCTCGTCTTCGACTTCGACCTGCGTCCCGAAATGCGCAATGACCAGACCATGAATCTCGTCACCCAGTTCACCGGCATTCAGTTGCGCAGAGATGTCTTTCTCTTTGCGCTGGGCACGGTCGGCTTTTTCTTTCTGGATTTTTTCCACCCGCCAAGCCTGGCGGCGATTTAATTTACGTTTTGCCATAGTGTCATTGCTGCTGTCGCTGCGCCCATTGTCGCGGTTGGCCCCGTTCGGTGCAACTTGCTAGACTCATTAGTCATGACGGGCCGCTGCTAACAAAGCATCCGGCGTTAATTACCCAGCTGGGCGCCCGGTCCTTTGCAATAAGCCAGCAAGAAGCCAGCAAGAAACGAGCGATAAGCCAGCTACAAGAGAGAAGCGAATGAGTCAGAAAGAGAATCTGGTGTGGATGGACCTGGAAATGACCGGGCTGGACCCTGAGCAGGACGTCATCATTGAGATCGCCACCATAGTTACCGACAGCGAACTGAATGTGATCGCCGAAGGCCCAGTGATTGCGGTAAAGCAACCTGACGTTCTGCTGGACGCCATGGACGAGTGGAACACCCGCACTCATGGTAACTCAGGATTGACTCAGCGCGTGCGAGACAGTCAGCAGGATACCCGCGCTGCGGAACTGGCCACGCTGGCCTTTCTGCGTGAGCACGTGAAAGAGGGCGCCTCGCCATTGTGCGGCAACAGCATTCATCAGGACCGTCGCTTTCTGGTGAAGTACATGCCAGAACTGGAACGTTACTTCCATTACCGCAACATCGATGTGTCGACGTTAAAAGAACTGGCCCGCCGCTGGAAACCGGATGTGGTGTCGTCCTTTAAAAAACAAGGATCACATCAGGCGCTCGATGACATTCGTGAGTCCATTGCCGAAATGCAGCACTACCGCGAGCATTTTATTCAGGCTTAAAAAAATGGCGCTCAAGTGAGCGC
>JAYYHP010000187.1:0-4364 GCA_036148335.1 Pseudomonadota bacterium | reverse complement strand
TGTTCAGCGAATGGCTGAAATATTAATCCGGTAACTGGACGATGCCCAGTCCCCGTAGCGCGGCATCCAATAAAGCCCCGCCGCTGTTACTGCGCAGGCGCCCATGAATGCGTAGCCGTTGCTCTCGTCCATTGACCTGAAACCGCCACTCATCGCGGCTACCTTGCAGACAACTGTGGTTGGGCAGTTCTCCCGGATGCGCTGGAGTGCCGTATTCACTCAGATAGCCCGGGCTGGCGCAGGTATGCCAGCGTCGCCCCCCTAAACGCCGTGCCACCAGATTCGGAGTTTCGGCATGGCCAAGGCGTAGGGCCAGATCGTAATGATCGGCGATGATATCCAGCGTTTGATTGGTGAATTCGCAATGCAGACGAATGTCTGGGAACTGCTGTAGAAACCGATTAAGCAGCGGTGCCAGCGTATGCTCGCCGTACGTCACGGGCGCGGTCAGGCGAATCAATCCTTGCGGAGTGGTTTGTAATTCACTGACGGCTTGCTGCGCGTCCTGCAGGCCATCGAGTAGAGGGCGACAAGCACGATAATACAGATCACCGGCTTCCGTCAGGCTGACCCGGCGTGTTGTGCGATAAAACAGCTCAGTGCCCAGGCGTTGCTCCAACTGGCGTACCTGTCGGCTGATGTTCGCTACCGAGCTGTTCAGCTGCTGTGCGGCGCGGGTAAAGCTGTGGGTCTCTGCCACAGCAATGAATTCGCTGACGCCTTGCCAATCTTCCACTATGAGCCCTTAGGGAAAGTAAAAAGTAAAAGTAGAGTGAGTCGATTATTACATACTGGTAATAGTGATTTTACATATGGGTAGATTATTCGCGAAGGGTAACGAATTACAATCACACGCTGTGAACAACGATTCTCAACCCATATTGATAACTAAAGGAAGTCACCATGTCTGAGACCATTACCTGCCGTGCGGCCATTGCCTGGAAAGCGGGCGCGCCACTGTCTGTCGAAGAAGTACAGGTGGCACCACCGAAGGCCGGCGAAGTCCGTGTAAAAATCGTGGCGACGGGCGTTTGCCATACCGATGCATTCACGCTGTCCGGTGAAGATCCTGAGGGGATTTTCCCAGCCATTCTTGGCCACGAAGGTGGCGGCATTGTGGAATCGGTGGGTGAGGGCGTCACCAGCCTGAAGCCGGGCGATCATGTGATTCCGCTGTACACCGCCGAATGTCGCGAGTGTAAGTTCTGCAAATCCGGCAAAACCAACCTGTGTCAGGCGGTACGCGAAACGCAGGGGAAAGGTCTGATGCCCGACGGTACCTCGCGCTTCTCACAAAACGGCGAGCCGATTTATCACTACATGGGATGTTCTACGTTCTCGGAATACACCGTACTGCCTGAAATTTCACTGGCTAAAGTGAATCCCGCTGCACCGCTTGAAGAAGTCTGCCTGCTGGGCTGTGGTGTGACTACGGGCATGGGCGCCGTCGTGAACACGGCTAAGGTGCAGGAAGGCGACACCGTTGCGATTTTTGGTCTGGGTGGCATTGGTTTGTCGGCGGTTATTGGTGCGGCCATGGCCAAAGCCTCGCGCATCATTGCCATTGATATTAACGAGAGCAAATTCGACTTGGCCAAACAGCTGGGTGCGACCGACTGCATCAACCCGAAACACTACGATAAGCCCATTCAGGAAGTCATCGTCGAACTCACCGATGGCGGTGTGGATTACTCCTTTGAATGCATCGGTAACGTCGATGTGATGCGTTCTGCACTCGAGTGCTGCCACAAAGGCTGGGGCGAATCTGTGATTATTGGTGTGGCAGGCGCTGGCCAGGAAATTTCTACCCGTCCGTTCCAGTTGGTGACAGGTCGCGTTTGGCGCGGCACCGCGTTCGGTGGTGTGAAAGGCCGTACCGAGTTGCCGGATTACGTTGAGCGCTATTTGGCTGGCGAGTTCAAACTCAGCGATTTTATTACCCACACCATGTCACTGGATAAAATTAATGACGCCTTTGATCTCATGCATGAGGGCAAAAGTATTCGCAGCGTGATTCATTACTGAGTGGGTGAGGGTCATGAAAAAGATCAGTGAAAACGTATGTTTTGGCGGCCGCCAAATGCAATACGAGCACGCGTCAGAAGTCACTCAGTGCACCATGCGCTTCGGGCTGTTTTTGCCGCCTCAGGCCGAAGATCAGCCAGTACCTGTGTTGTACTGGTTGTCGGGGCTGACCTGCACCGATGAAAACTTTACTCAGAAGGCCGGTGCGCAACGCTTGGCTGCCGAGTTGGGCATCGCGCTAGTGATGCCTGATACCTCACCACGGGGAGAAGGCGTGCCAGACGACCCGCAAGGCGCTTATGACTTTGGTTTGGGCGCTGGGTTTTACGTCAATGCAACGCAGGCGCCGTGGGCAACGCATTATCAGATGCATGACTACGTCGCGAATGAGCTGCCAGCCTTGATCGAGAGCCAGTTCCCGGTGACTTCGGTGCGGGCCATCAGTGGTCATTCCATGGGCGGCCATGGTGCCATGACGTTGGGGTTTACCTACCCTGAACGTTACCGCAGCGTGTCGGCGTTCAGCCCTATATGCCACCCGAGCGATTGCCCGTGGGGAGAAAAAGCACTGACGGGGTATCTGGGTGACGATCGCTCGACCTGGGCCGCTTACGATGCCTGTGCGCTTATGGCAAAAGCATCGCAACCATTGCCGTTACTGATTGATCAGGGATTGGCCGATCAGTTTCTGGAACAGCAATTAAAGCCGGAAGCACTGGAAGCGGTTGCCGAGCGCCACGGCTACCCAATGATGCTGCGAAAGCACGAAGGCTATGATCACAGCTACTTTTTCATCGCCAGCTTTATTGATGACCACCTGCGGTTTCATGCTAAGCATCTGTTGAATACCCCGACGGATTAATCGCTAGACCATATCCGCCAAATGAAGGTGGTTGATGGCTTTTGTCCTTGCTGGATGCGGCCACCTTCATTACTTTGCCAATCGCTGAAAACCTACTCACCACGGACGGAGACGCGATATGCGAGCCCTCATACTTTTTGCCGTTGTACTTTCTACCTTATTTACTCAGGCCCACGCCCATCGTGGCGGTTCGGATCGCGATGATGCCCCGCGCCACGGCCACGAAACAAGCCCGCCTGACTTTGTGACGACGCCATTGTTGGTGATTGGTGCGTCCTACGCCAACGGTCACACCCCGTTTGATGGTGCGGCCGGTGCGCCTTTGCTTGGCTTGGCAGTTGCACAGGGACAGTACCTGTCACTGGGTGACGCGCTTGTGCGTGATCCGGGTTTCTCCGGCCATGTCGTCAATGAAGCGCAGGCGTCAGCCACCACAGACTCTCGTCCTAGCTGCCGCACCGCTTTATACAACGGCGCCTGTAGCCTGGGTGAACTGGATGGCTACGACACTCAGTTAATGAAAGCCCTGGCGCGTGTGTACTCACTGTCGACCGGCGCCTACAACGCCGAATACGTCATCATCACTACGCCCAACGACTGCCTGCACTCCGATGCCTTTGGTATTCCGGAAGCCGACACCCAAATGTGTGACGATGAAGACATGTACGACGTGGCCGACAACCTGATACAGGTTGGCCAAATGGCACTGGATCTGGGATTAACGCCGATTTATGCGCCATACCCTGCCGTTGAGAACCTCGACCTCGAACTGTCTCGTCAGAGCTCACTGCTGAGCTGGGTGATTACTGAGGCGGACTACCAGCGTTTGAACGACATCGTTATGGACGCACTGGCTGTACACCTGCCAGAAGCACTGGTTATCGATTACTGGAGTGAATTCACGCACCTCGGCGATGGCCTCCACCCAGATCGTGCCACCGTTGAAAATGCGGCACGTATGATTCTCGAAACCATTAACTACCGTGTTGAAGTAGCAACGCCGGGCCGTAGCCAGGGCCACCGTCGTGGACGTGGTCACCGTCGCGGTTGGGAACGTTTCTTCAATCATTAATTCCGCAGAAAGGCGGTTTTATATCGCTGATGCTGATAAAAAGGCGCTGATACCGTGTGAGGGTGTCAGCGTCTTTTTTCGTTGTGGGTTTGGTTGATAGCTGCCGTCTTCGAGATTAATAGAAGCAAAGTAGGCTTTTGATGCAAAGAGTAAGGGGTAGCGATAGGGTTATACATCTTGATTGTCGTGGGGTAGGGTGTACCGAGTGATGTAGTAGGAGTATGACTAGTAATGGATTACAAAACGGCAATGTTTTATAGCCAAAATGTCGGCGATGTTATTCATCGTTATGACGCCATTGAGAGTCCTTTATCGAAGTATTTTTCATTAGCTTTTCCAAAGCAGAAATCCAAAATTCTGGATGTTGGCTGTGGCTCTGGGCGAGACCTTCGGGCATTAATAGCT